>NZ_LEKH01000010.1 GCF_001029505.1 Rubrobacter aplysinae
AACGGATCTCATCTGGTGGCGCTGGTTAGGGCCGGAGCGAAGTTCAGAAACGGAGAGCTGATAGAAGGAAGCGAGGAGAAGGTCGCCGCGTGACCCGACCTCGATCCACAAGATTTGCAA
The DNA here is from genome assembly GCF_001029505.1 of Rubrobacter aplysinae. NCBI lineage: Bacteria > Bacillati > Actinomycetota > Rubrobacteria > Rubrobacterales > Rubrobacteraceae > Rubrobacter > Rubrobacter aplysinae. Next base: position 121 of record NZ_LEKH01000010.1, read on the forward strand.
ATATCTCCCGCAAGAGCTCCGCAATAGATTTGCACTCTGCAATATCCGGCGCGCTGTGGAGAGACTCTGCGGCGGTCCTACCGAGCCTACAGATAGGGGACCGTCTGGGGACCCTCCGGCAGCACGCACAGCCGGGAGCCCGGGCCGGCCTCGTCGAGGGCCTCGCGGACCGTCTCTCCCACGTTCCAGGTCTTTTGCAGGTGGGCGGCTTCGAGGCGATCCTCTTCGAGAAAGTCGCTGTACACCAGCACCCGCGCCTTTTCCTGGACCTGGGCCTGGATCTGTACCTGCCACTGGTCCGGCTCGGTACGCTCGCGGCCCTCTATGGAGCGTAGCAGCCCGCCTATCGTGGAGCCGGAGCCCAGCATCCGGTCGTACTCGCCGCCGTCGGGCAGGCCGTCGCGGCACTCGGCGGCGCAGACGATCACACCGCCTTCTTTGACCACTTTCTCGGCAGCGGACATGCCTTTCACGGCCTGGTAGAGATTCTGGTCCAGCGGGTAGCCAGAGTTCGTGGTCAGTACCACGTCGAACGCCTCTTCTAGCTTTACCATCGCGATGTTCCGGGCGGCTCCGCAGGCCGCGTCGTGCATGGCGAAAATCTCGCCGCCGAAAGCCGAAACGACGTGTTGCTCGCGGTTCAGGATCACATCCAGGGCGAAGTCCACCCCCGTAGCGGCGGCGATAGCCCGCACGTCGTCGTGTACCGGATTGCCCTCGCGTACGCCCCACGTGGCCTCCGGACTCCCGATGCGGGCCGCGTCGTGCAGGGTAAGCACGGTATCCAGCCCGGCCAGACCCGGCGCTACCATCTTCGGGCCGCCGGAAAACCCGGCAAAGAAGTGGGGCTCGACGAACCCGGTCGTGATCCGCACGTCGGCCCTGGCCCACTCCAGATTCAGCCACGTCGGCACCCCGCGCCCAAACTCGCCCATATACACCAGCGAGTACGAGTTGCGGCAGTCGTGGTTCACGACCCGTACCCGGCCGAGCAACTCCTCGCCGAGCATGTCCAAGAGCTCTTCGCGGGTGTTGCCCCGGTGGGTGCCGGTCGCGACCAGCACGACTACGTCCTCCGGCTCGACTATCCCGTCGAGCTCGTCGAGCACCACCTGCAGCATCACTTTCCGGGGCTGGGGCCGTGTAACGTCACAGATGGAGATCGCAACCTTCTGACCGGGGCGTACGAGATCCCGCAGGGGCGGCCCGGACACGGGTCTTTTCACGGCCTCGCGCAGGAGCCCGGCAGGGTCCTCAGCCCCGGGATGGTACTCGGGCTCTACCACGGTGGCCCGGTCCCCCGGCACCTCTACCGGTAGACCATCGGTGCCGTAGGCCAGCCTCACCTCCACGTCTCCTCCTTCCCGAGTATCTCCTCGTGCAGCAACGTGACTCTAGGCCAGGGCCCGCGCCCGCAGGCCGCCGGCTCTAATCCTCCTGACTATCGCGGACCGAGCGGACCATGTCTTCCTGGGAGCGCCCGGTCTCGTCCCGGCGGTCGTCCATCTTCAGGATGGTGTACACCCGCCCGGCGCCCTGACGAAACACCGCCTCCTGGGCGCCGGCAAGGGCCTCGAAGAGCTCCCCGGGTGAGTCGGCCTCCACACTGGTCCCGGTCGCGGTCAGGGTGACCCGGAGCCCGGACGCCTCCAGCTCCGAGACCGCCGCGGCCACGTACTCGCTGACGCTGGACGAGCCCGTCCCTATGGGTATTACGCTGATCTCCGCGTTGACCATGTCCCTCCTCCGAAGATTATTTAGGCGGGCATCCGGGCCCACCCGGCCCTCTTACCCACGGCCAGTTTATACTTTCCGGCGGCCCGGCGGTTCAGCGTCCGTTAGCCACGAGCTCCCCCAAAGACCGGTACGCACCGCCGGAGACCGGCTCGGAAGGGGCGGCTCATCCATCCTGGCCACCCTCCGGCGTATCCCTCGATACACCCAGCCGGCGCGCGACCGGGGCGGCGCTCAGGCCATACACGGCAACGGTTGCGAGGATGACGAGGAATGCCAGCGGCGCGAGCGCCTCCGCCCCGGGCACCCCGGCGGCCGAGAGCTTCAGCCCGAACACCGAGGCGACGGAGGCGGCCACTATCCCGCGAGGCGCCATCCAGGAGAGGAAGGCCCGCTCGCGTCCGGAGAGGCCTGAGCGGTAGGTCGAAGCCAGGACCGCGAGCGGGCGCACCACGAGTACCAGCCCGAGCACGAAGAAGAGAGTGCCGAGGGTGGCCACGGCGCCCAGCTCCTCCAGACCCAGCCGGGCGGAGAGCAGGATGAAGAGTATCGCCAGAAACAGCTCCCGCAGCTCCTCCTTGAAGTCTATGATGCCCTCGACGGCGACCCTCCGCTGGTTGGCGAGCACCAGCCCCATGAGCGTAACCGCAAGCAGCCCGGACTCGGCCCGGATCAGGTCGGAGACCGCGAAGGTTAGCAGCACTACCGCGAGCGTCACGCCGTTCCTCAGATGCTCCGGCACCCATCCCCGTAGCAGGACCACGAACAAGAATCCCCCGCCCGCCGCCCCCGCGAGCAGGCCGGCGAGGACGGTCAGGGCGAAACCAGCCAGCAGGGACGCGGGCTCCTCCCCCGAGCTCGCCGCGAGGATGCCCTGGAAGACGAGCACCGCGAGTATCGCGCCTATCGGGTCCACGAGTATCCCCTCCCATTTCAGGGCGGAGTTGAGCCGCTCTCTGGGCCGCGCGTGCTCCAGCAACGGCAGCACCACCGTCGGGCCCGAGACCACGAGGAGAGCGCCGAGCAGCACCGAGACCTGTATCCCGAGCCCCAGCAAATAGTATGCGGCCACGGAGGTAAGGAGCCACGTCAGCAGCACCCCGACGCTTATCAGGCCCCGCACCGCCCTCCGCACACCGCGCACCTCCGCTACGCGAAGGTTCAGGCCGCCCTCAAACAGGATCACCGAGACCAGCAACGACGCCACGGGGGATAGAAGGTCGCCCAGCAAGGCATCGGGATCTATTATCCCGGTAACCGGCCCGACCAGGAGCCCGACCAAGAGGAGACAAAGTATGGAGGGTATGCCCAGCCGCGCGGCGAGCCACTGGGCCCCGACCCCGGCCGCCACGACGCCGCCGAGCCCCAGCAGCGGTTCCGCTACGGCCACGGTGTATGGCCTTTTCGTAGGGCTCCGTCGAGCGTGGCGGGGTGAGCCGTGGGTCTCCGGCAGGTTTCACCGGGCGGAGGCCGTCGAGCCTCCGGCGCGTCTGTCAGGGAGCCTGCTTCGGCCCGGAGCATATTGTTAGATCCGACCATGACGAATACGCAACCTCACGGCCCCGGCCTTTATGAGCTTTATGACGCTTCTCATTACGGTCATTATGGCTGACGCCGTTGAATCTGCACGCGGAGGCGCGTGGCGAACGCGTGGCGGACACCCGGCTTCCCCGCGTCCAGGTTTTCCTATCCGGCTGGTAGCGGTTCAGCCAGAGACGAGGGTAAGCGCTTTATCTCCGCAAGTTACCGCCACTACTAATCGTGAACCGAGGAGCACCCGTGCCCTGGCCGGAGAGCGCCGCGGCTGGATGACGCCTGGTTAATAGATGCCTGATCGGGGGCTGCGGCCCATCTCTCAGTACGAGAGGTCCACGGGCTCGACGCACGAGGCGTCGTCGTTTGCGGGCCGGTTGACGTGGGTGCTCACGGGATACGCCCGCATGCTCTCCGAGGCGTGGGGCGCCAGCAGGGGAAGTAGCTTCTCGGCGTCGCTGGTGCCGGGATCCAGCCACGGGCCGTAGTGCTCGGGGGAGAGTATCACGGGCATCCTGTGGTGGATACCGCTCATCAGCTCGTTGGCCTCCGTCGTGATAATGGTCGTGCTCTGTATCTTCTCCCCCTCGGCGGACTCCCAGCTCTCCCACAGCCCGGCGAATGCGTAGGGTGAGCCGTCGGACATCTGGAGGTAGTACGGCTGTTTGGGGCCGGACTCCCCGGCTGCGGGACGTTGCCACTCGTAGAAGCCGTCGGCCGGGATCAGGCACCGCCTCCGCTTTAGCGCCGCCTTGAAGGCCGGCTTGCGGGCGACGCTCTCGGCGCGGGCGTTGATCATGCGCAGTCCTATGCCGGGGTCGTCGGCCCAGTGGGGAACCAGGCCCCAGCGCAGCTTTCTGAGCCTGCGTCGTCCCTCCGCATCCGCCCCGACGGCGGCTATATCGGCGCCCGGAGCCACGTTGAAGCTCGGGGCGAGCCGTGGCGACTCGCCCGAGACGCCGAAGCGTCCGGCGAGACCCTCCACCGTGGTAAGTGTAAACCTGCCGCACATACGGAGATTATCCCCGTTTGCGCAGGCTTCTCAACCCGGATTCCAGAAGAGATCGTCTCATTATCTACCTCACGAACTCCCGGAGGTTGTCCCAGAGTATGTACAGACCTATGGCGAGGACCGCGAAGACCACGATCTCCCAGAAGAACTGGTACAGCAGAAGCAGGGCCGCCACCACCGCGAGACCGGCGTTGGCGCTGCCGACCAGGCTGGTGAGCCTGCCCCGGAAACCGGCCTCCACGAACGCGAACAACGAGAAGCTCAACACCAGCGCCACCAGGATGTGATCCCGTTGGTAAGTCGCCACGACGACCAGCACGATAAGCATCAGCCCGACGCTCACCGCGGCCCACAGCTCGGCGATCCGGCCCGCCTTTATCTGCACCTCGGAGGCCGGTCGCTGGGGGTTCGCGACGTGTACGTCCACCGGCCCCCGCTCTCCCCGCCGGAGCCTCTCGGCGTGCCGGGCGAGGGAGCCTTCCACGAGCTCACCGGTCGCCACCTCCTCCCGCAACCCTCTCGCCTCCGAGGACAATGCCTGGATGCGCTCCCGGCGCAGACGGTACGGGTCTTCGAGGTGCGAGAGGTCGCGCATGGCGGCGGCCTCCATCCCGAGCCGCTTGAGCTCGCGGTCCTTCGTCTCTATCTCCGCCCGCGCCGCCTCCCGGCGGGCACGGATCTCCTCCATCCTGTGGCTTATGGTCGCGGCCTCTTCGCCGATGGTCGGGACCTTGTCGAGCCCGGCCCAGCCCACGGGGTCATACCACTCGCGGCTGATGCCCTTGTCCCGGTCGTACATGGGCCCGGCGGGCGCGTCCTCGCCCTCGAACGGGTCCCGAGTGTACAGTCCCCACAGCCCCCGGTACTCCGACACCCATCCCGGCGGCGGGTCGCCCATCACACGGGGCTCGTCCCACTCGTGATCCCCTCCGGGGCCGACGGTCAGCCCGTCTCCCCTGGCGTAGTCCACGAACGGGATGCTGAAGCGTTTGAGCGGGTCACGGTCCGTGTACTGGCGCAGGGCGTCGTTCCAGACCTTCTCGGCGGCGTCGCGGAGGCGCGCCAGGGGCTTGGGGGGCCGTATCTCTAGCTCCGTGAGGTACTCGCCCCGGACGTACCGGCTGGCGTGGGAGCCGCTACACACGTAGACGACCGGATGATCGTCCACCGTCTCCAGCTCCGGGTCGTCCCACCGGCGGCGCAGGTCGTCGCCGGTCTCGTTGTGTGCCGAGTAGGCTGCCCACTCGGGCACCACCCCGCCGCTCTCGGTGCGCGAGAGGTAGACAAAGACCTTCTCCCAGTCGGCCTCGTGGTCGTTGGCACCGTAGTAACCCGAGCGCCAGTCGTTGAAGGCGTAGAACAGCCAGTACTGAAGCACGATCCAGCCGTTCTGCCGCACGACCCGCCCGTGGTAGCGGTAGTGCTCGTCCTCGTGCATCGCCCGCCGGTACGTGTCGAGCGCCTCCTCGACGGCCTCGCCGGGGACGCGGCCCCGGGCCAGCAGGGCGAGCGAGTACAGGGCGTCGGCGAACCGGGAGACGTACCCGACCCGCGCCAGACGGCCCCGGCCGGGCCGGAAGAGCTTCCTGTGCCGGGCCAGGCTCTTGCGGTGATCCAGCCAGGGCCGCAAGGTCTGGTCCCTACGGCTCCTGTTGCCCTCGCCGGCGGAGTCGGTCACGATCAGGTAATGCACCGCGCCGAACTCGTCGTCGGGCTGCTGGGCGAGCCGCTCCAAGTTTAGCTTGCCCCGGCTGGCGGCCCGCACCGCTTCCTCTCCGGGACGCTCGACCCACAGTGCGCAGGCCTCGACGTAGGGCTCGACGTCCATCGGGTAGAACCTCTCGCCCTTCGTGAACCGCAGCGCCGGCTCGTATCGCCGCAGGAGCTCCCGGTCCGTGGCGTCCGCCCCGACCTCCGCCCCGCTCGTGCGGCCAACCACTATCCCACGCTCCCGGGCCAGAGCCGGATCGGGGCGTGCATTATGGTGCGGACGTCTCTGGAGTTCAGATACAGTATGGTGAGCACGCAGTAGGCCATCACCGGGTAGACAAAGGCCGGCGCGATCCCGGTGTACAGGAGCAGGCACGCCCCGAGACAGAGCCCCTGTGAGACGGACGCGACCACCCAGCCCTTGCGCCTGAGCAAGAACCACATGCCGGAGAGCAGCATCAGGGCGGCGGACGGTACGAACAGCACCACGATCAGCGCACCCCCGCCCTCCGCGCCGCCGGAGAGCAGCCCCTCCACCACCTCACTCCAGCCGATGCCCTCGGCGAGGCTCTGCCGGCTCACCACCGCCAGCCAGTACAGAACCAGCCCGCCGAGCCCCAGAGCCTGTACCACGAGCAGCGTCCCGACTATCCTGACGGGCCGGTAATATGCCCGCTCCTCACTCACCGGGGCCAACCCGCGCATCCCCCGGACGTCCCGTACGGACCCGGGCTCCCCGCCCAGGCACCGCCGTCTCTCTAATCTCTCTCGAATTCCGGGGACCGTGAAGCATCCTGCGGGTGAGTCTACAGTAAACTCGTCTCCGGCGTCCGTACCCGGCAGGATGTCCGACAGGGAGCACCGGAGAGCCGGAAGACCAACGTACGAAAAAGGAGACTGCGGGTGGGTAAAGGGCACGTAGACCCTCGCATAGACGATAAGCTGGAAGAGCTCTACAGGCGGCACCTCGACGCCGAGGAGCCCACGCTCGCAAAATACTACACTCCCGGGCGCGGGTACTACCCTCCCGAACTGGCCGGGGAGGAGCGGGACCATTTCGGCGTCTGCCTGGTCTCCACCGACGGTCAGGTCTACGGGGCCGGCGACTACGAGCTACGCTTCGCGCTGCAGTCGCTCTCCAAGGTCTTCGTGTACGGCATGGCCCTCTGCGACCACGGCCGCGAGCGCGTCCTGGAGAACGTCGGCGTCGAGCCCAGCGGAAACGCCTTCAACTCCCTCGTCTTCGACGAGCGTTACAACCGCCCGTTCAACCCGATGGTCAACTCCGGCGCGCTCGCGACCACCGACCTGATCGCCGCCGAGGGCTACACGGAGGCCTGGGAGAGGATTCGCGGCACCTTCGGGGTGTACGCCGCCGACGACACCCTCGAGGCGGACGAGGAGATCTTCCGCGAGGAGATGCGCGACGCCGACCGCAACCGCGCGACCGCCTACCTCATGCGCAGCTACGGCATGATCGGACGCGAGGTGGAGAACACGCTAGCGCTGTATCTGAGGCAGTGCTCGATCCCGGTAAACTGCCAGGACCTGGCGACGATGGCCGCCACCCTAGCCAACGGCGGCACCAACCCCATAACCGGCAGGCAGGCCATCGAGCGTCCCTACGTGCGGGACATCCTGAGCGTGATGTACACCTGCGGCATGTACGACTTCGCCGGACAGTGGGCCTACGAGGTCGGCATACCGGCCAAAAGCGGCGTGAGCGGCGGCATCCTCGCGGTCATCCCGGGCAAGTTCGGCATAGGGGTATTCTCACCGGGCCTCGACGTCCAGGGCAACAGCGTCCGGGGCATCGCCGTCTGCGAGGAACTGTCCGACCGTCTCGGGCTGCACGTGTTCGCCAACGAGAGCGAGGACGCGCTCCTGCAAGCATAGGGAGTCGGGGAGGGAGTCAGCGGGGCGCTACTCGCCCTCCACCCGCTTCCACAGATAGGTCTGATCCCCGGTGCTGAGGTTTATCACGAGCCTGTCGTACTCCTCGCGGAAGCCCGGGGTGTTCGCGAGCTCCTTCTCGCTGGCGAAGGTGAACGGGGGTGTGATCTCGGGCACCATTATGTAGTCCGGCTCCCGGGAGAGGATGTACTCGCCGTCGCTGGTCTGGTGTCCCGGCTTCAGGCTCGGGTACTTCTCGCCGTGGTGGGCTATGTAGCTGTCGTTGAGCCCGAGCATGTCCACGAGACGCAGATCCGAGTAGTATCCGAACGCCCCGACCCCGTCCCTGGCTACCAGGGCATTCGGGGCATTCTCGTCGAACCAGTCGGCGGCGGCGTGCCGCCGCTCGGTCATGGACGCCAGATAATCGCCGTGCTTCTTCTCTTCCTTGACCTGATCCGGGACCCCGGACAGGAACACGGAGACCGCGAAGATCAGGGGCAGAGCCACGGAGACCGCCCCGAGGACGGATCTCGTGCGCGTCGAGGAGCCCGCCGCCGCGCGGAGCACCAGCCCGGACCCGACGACGGCCAGAGTGTACAGCACGGGCAACATCGGCTGTAAGAACCTGCCAAAAGGCATGTAGTCGCCCCCGGCGTAGACCACGTACGCCGCCCACACCGGCACGAGGCCTGTCACGGCGAGGTTCCGCTTCAAGAACCCACGGTGCGCCACGGCCCCGGCAATGACCAGGACCCAGGCCACGGGAAACCAGTTTTCCTGGGCGGTCTCCACGATGTACGGCACCCCCCAGCGCTCCATCACCTCCAGACCACCGGCCTTGGCGAACGCGGTATTCGGAATCGGGGAACCATAGTAGTAGAGCCGCCACAGCGTAACCCCGGCGATCACGAGCCCGCCCGGCAACGCGGCGGCGAGCGTCCTGCGCCACCGGGCTCCGCCGGACCACAGGGCGTAAGCCGCCGCGGCGAAGAGGAGCACCAGTGCGCCCTCGGGACGGGTTATGGCCGCCGCGCCGAGCAGCAGGCTGCCCGAAACGGCACACCACAGCTTCCCCCCTCCCCTGAGAAAGTATAGCCCGGCCATCACGAGGAACCCGAAGAACACCACCTCCAGGCCGGAGGCCGCGTAGTAAGCAAAGCCGGGCGCTAGAGCCAGGAGGAAAGGCGCGCCCACGGCCCCGGTGGCGGCCATGGGCCGGGATACACCGCTCCCGAAGAGCTCCTCGAAGCCCCAGGCCCACGCCAGGAGCAGCGTAAGCACGCCGAAGATCAAACCCAAAGCCACCGACACGGCGGGCAATCCGGCCCCGCTTATCCACGAGCCCACGGCTAGGGAGAGGGTCCACAGCAGGTTGGTGATCCCCTCGACCTGCTGGCCGTCGGGGTTGAACACCAGCCCCTCTCCGGCGAGCAGGTTCTGGGCGTAGCGAAACGAGATGTAGGCGTCCTCGTCCACGGCGCCCACGTTCGCGGCGCGAGACAGAAACAGGGCGACCGCCGCGGCCAACTCCGCGACTACGAGCACCGCCAGAGACACGACGCCCGCCAGCTCCGCCGGCTTTCTGGAGCATCCCGTCCTGATCCCGCCTCTCCCCGCCAGCTTCTCCGGGAAACCAACGCTTCGCTTCATACACTCCCGTTCGACTCCGGGGTCCCGCCCGAAACCCCATGCCCGCCCGACAACCCGGAAACACGAGACCCGGCGCCCCATCCCGCATAGCCACGTGCCGGCGGGATAGCGCCCGTTCCGCCTTCCAGGGACCCTACCAATCTCCACTAACGCCCAACGCTAACCGCGGACACTAGTGTACAGCGATCCAGGCGGCCGGATACGGCGTTTTACCCTCGATCGTGTGTACTCTTTAGAACTTTAGGGTATCTAGTGAGTACTGGTAAGGGGTGAAAGTTTGACGACACAAAGGGGATGGTAGCGAGATGGAGACCAGCACACGGACCCAAAAATCCACCGGACGGCCGCCGTACTGGGTGATCACCCACAGCGGTGGCCCTCCCGGCAGACGCCGGAGGAGAGAAGCCGCCTACCGCGACATCCTGACTCTGGAGACCGCCGGTAACAAGATACTGCCGCTATTCGGCTCCGAGACGGCGGCTTCGGAGTTCGCCGGACTCTACGAGGCCCAAACGGGGATGTCCGGCTGGGGGGCGACTCAGGCCTGGTCCGGGGAGCTCCTGATGCTCCTCTCGGCCAGCGGCTCGGGGGTCGGGGCGTGTTCGGGGGTCGGCGCGGTGACCTTCGATCCTCCAGTGGAGGCTATCGAGGATGACGGCCGGAGCCTCAAGCTCCTCGGGGTGCGCTGCTTCATGGATCAACTCCTGGGCCGCGGCGACCGGTGGTGGCGGAGCCGGTAAGAGGAGACCGCGTGCTGGCCTTTCTCATAGCCAGAGAGCCCGGCCATTACGAGGAACCCGGAGTCCACCGTCTCCGCCTCGGCCCTGGTGAGGGCCAGGGCGTTCCACCGGACCAATCCCGACCAGAGCCTTCTGGTGGCAGTGACTTTGCCGGTCTAGCGGCCGCCGGGTTCGGTCCCGCCACGGCTACCCGGAGACCACCGGGCGGCACACTTTGCAGGGTCTATAACCGGCCCGTACCGCCTCCGCCGCCGAGCGGAAGCGCCGGCGGTTTCCGGGCTTTATCTTCCTGGCGCTGCGGCAGGTGGCGTAACAGAAGATCGCCGTGGACGGAGACCCGAGGTACGGGGAACCAGAGATCTCCGCGACCGGCACACCCTCCCTTTCGAGTAGCCCAACCTTCTCTCCGGCTCCGAAAGCGTAGTCGCCGGTGGCACCGTCGTTACGGACCACCCGGTGGCAGGGGATGACCAGCGGCACCGGGTTACGCGCCATCACCGAGCCGACGGCGCGCGAGGCTCTGGGCGAGCCGGCCTCGCGCGCAACCCAGGCGTAGGGCCGCACCTCGCCCCGGGGGATGCCGCCCACCACCCCCAGCACCCGCTTCTGGAAGGCCGTAGTGCGCGAAAGATCCGTCGGGACTTCCGGGGTCTCTACCTTCTCCACCCGCTCCCCGGCTATCGCGGCGGCTACTCTGCGGGCCAGGATGCGTGTCCTCTCGTCCGTGCCCCAGGAGAGGAGCCTCCCGAAACGCTCTCTGTATAGCCGGGCGAACTCCTCTGGCGAGGCGGCCTTGCCAAGAGAGCGCACTCCCAGGTCGCTCGCCCCGACGTAGACCTCGCCCAGGGGCGAAGCGCACGAGAAGAGGCGGTCCGTTCCGGCCGCGAGCGCACGGTCTACCGTCTCCTCCGACTCTCTCGCCGGCATCTGGCGCGCCGCGGACTCTCCGAGCAGATCCTCGACCCATCTCTCGCCGTGTTCGTCATTCATGTATTCTCCCGGTTCTCTAGCGTGCCTGATCCGGCCCCGCTTCATCGGCTAGAAGCGTGCCCAGCCTTCCGATACCCCGGCGCACCAGGGTCTTACAGGTGTTCTCCGGCCATCCGGTCGCCGCCGCAACCCCGGCGTACGGCAGATCCTCCAGATAGCGGAGCGCCACCGCGACCCGCTGCCGCTCGGGGAGCTTCGCCAGGGCATCTAGCGCGTCCATCCAGGACTCTTCCCGAGCCTCATCCCGAGCTCCGCCGGGACTCGGTGCAATCTCGGGGACGGAGCGCTCCCGGTCACCCTCGCGCCAGACATTGCGCACCACATTCAGGGTGATGCGGTACAGCCAGGGACGCAGAGACAGCGACTCGATGCGCTCTTCCGGGTATCCGCCAAGCGCGGCGAAAGCCCTCGAGAAGGCCTCCTGCACCGCATCCTCGGCGGCCTCCGGGCCGCCCAGCAGGGCCCGGGAGTAGCGAAAGAGCTCGGCGCGGTGCCGCTCCACCAGCTCCCGCGGGGCGGCGGGGTCTCCCCCCGCCAGCCGCCGCGAGAGAGACTCGGGGCTGCCCGCTTCGATTCCCGCCTCGCCTCTCACCTCGCCTCCCGCATCTACATCCACCCCCGTGTAACACGCCGGGCGCCCGGAAAGTTTCACCCCGCCCGCTCCACGCATAAAAGGGACGAGTCAGGGGCGCGTACACGAAGCTCACCCCACGCTGTAATGTAGATGCGGTGAAGGCGTGATGCAGGCTCCGCGTGCGGTAGCATAACCGGTTCGATCCGGGCGCCTGGGTGGCTCAGATAGCCTGGAGAGTTCGTGGCGGGTCAAGCGAGTGAGTCAGGAGTAGAGATGCCGGGAACCGTGGAGGAGATCTACATAGCCCCCGAGGGTAGCGTGCAGATGCGGAGGGTGGAGTCAGCCAGCGCGCTCGCCGGATGCGGCCTGGACGGGGACCGTTACTGCGAGGGCACCGGATACTGGACGCCCATGGGTGACGTCTGCGAGGTAACCCTCATAGCCTCCGAGGACCTGGACTACATACAGACCGAGATCGGCCTGCGGGTAAAGAGCGGCGAGCACCGGCGTAACATCATCACCAGCGGCATAGACCTCTCCGGGCTCTCCGGCAAGCGATTCCGGGTCGGGGAAGCCATCCTACGCTACGACAGGCCGAGGCCACCCTGCAAGCACATCCAGGATCTCACGGAGCCCGGCATGACCCGGGCGCTGGTTGGCCGGAGCGGACACTGCGCCAGGGTCGTGCAGGCCGGCACCATCCGCCCCGGGGATGGCATCAAGCCCGAGTAATCCAAGGTAACCTGGAGTGATATGGAGTAGGCCAGCGTAGCCGCGGACCGGCTACACCGGGCAGGAGGCTATACCCTTCTTCTCGAAGTAACGCTGGTGGTACTCCTCGGCCCGGTAGAATGGCCCGGCGGCCGTGATCTCCGTTGCTATCGACTTCCGGAGCGCGGACTGGGCCCGCTCCTTCGAGGCCTCGGCGCTCCGGAGCTGATCCTCATCCTGGTAGAAGATCGCCGAGCGGTACTGGGTGCCGACGTCCGGGCCCTGGCGATTTTTCTGGGTGGGGTCGTGCAGACTCCAGAAAACGTCCAGAAGCTCGTCGTAGCTGACCTTCTCGGGATCGTACTCGACCTCTACCACCTCGGCGTGCCCCGTGCGACCGCTGCACACCTGCTCGTAGGATGGGTCGGCCACACTGCCGCCCGAGTACCCGACAGGAGCGTCGATCACGCCCGGCACCTTCCGAAACGCCGACTCCACGCCCCAGAAGCATCCTGCCCCGAAGATCGCACTCCGCGTACTGTTTGCCCCGGCACTACCGTTTTCCGACATATCCCGCTCCTCTATAAAAGCTATTCGTCAGCAGTATCGTGCTCCGCGCCCGCCGTGCCTCCGTACCTTACTCCCCGGAGATTCCGATCAGTATCAGGGCGAACGGCACAATGGCCGTTAGAATCAGCACCGCGTACGGGATTATCTCCGCCATCTCGACTCTCCTTCTCCTCGCTTCTCCAGGCTCCGACTAGCATCTCGGCTCCGATGCTCCGGCTGTACCGGTATTTTACCCTGGTTACGGCCCGTCTTCCGCGTTTTCGGGGATCTCTTTCCACCTCCCCGCGCCTTCCAGCCACGGCCTCCACTTCATCGCATCGCCTGTCTCGGAAGGGAGCCGGGCGATCGGAACGCGTTAAAGTCCCAGCCTCTAGGAGACGACAAAGAGACGACGAAGAGACGACAAGCTGGTTGCCGCCCTCACACGGCACGACGAGGACGGTCGTGGGGAGGGCGTACGGGATCAGCCCGCGCGAGATTTCATAAGAAGAATAAGAAGGCGAGTCGCCGCCAGTGATAATCCCGGCGAAGGGAGAGATAGTGGACCAGAATGCTCGGAGAATGGGATCGTCCCCCGGCCTAGAGGCCCCGGGAACCTTGGAGGCTGAAACCCCGGGGACCGGGTTTAGCCGCCGGGACTTTTTGAAGATGAGCAGCGCCGGGGTGGCGGGGGCAGCGCTGCTGGCGACGCCCGGGGTGGCCTCGGCCCGGACCCGGCCTTACGTGGACTTCAACGAGCATCGCGGGGGCCACTTCGACAAGGGCAGGAAGCGGGGAGTCACCGTCAGAAACGGCGTCCTGCGGCTCTCGAACCCGATGAAGAGGGGTAGCAGATACATCGGTATCCTCACCTCGCGGCCGGTTCGCACCTCCGTGGGCTTCGACACCATGATCCCGTCCTGGGAGGCAAGGACGCCGCCGGGGACCCGGATGCTGGTGCTGGTCAGGGTCCGCTACGGCGGCCGCTGGAGCTCGTGGATGAACCTCGGCAACTACTCCGCGGCGGGCCGCAGCCGCAGCGCGAGCCCGGCCTACGGAAACTGGCGCGTCGCCGTGGACACCATACAGTCGCGGCACGGGGAGCGGGCCGGAGCGTATCAGTATCAGTTGCGTTTGATCTCGTCCCGCAAGAACCGCAGCCCCGTAGTGCGGCGCTTCTCGACGGCTTCTTCCCAGGTCACGAACCACGGCAGGTTCATAGATTCTGGGAACCTGAAGCGCGCCTATGGTGAGAGCCTCCCCGTACCCCGCTTCTCCCAGTACGACTACGACCGGGGCGCGGCCTGGTGCAGCCCGACCTCCATGAGCATGGTGCTGGGCTACTGGAGCCGCCGCACGAATCGCAGAGGCTGGAGGCGGACCCCGCCCCAGGTCGCCCCGCGCGTGTACGACGCCGGAGCCCGCCTGTGGGGCAACTGGCCCTTCAACACCGGATTCGCCGGACATCTAGGGCTGGAGTCCAGCGTGACCCGCTTCAACTCGTTGCAACAGGTCGAACGCTGGATAGACAAGGGTATACCCGTGATCGCGAGCGTCGCCTGGGACAACCGCTACCGCGGCCGGAGGCTGAACAACGCCTCCATACCCCGCGCCACCTACGGGCACCTGATGGTGATCGTGGGCTTCACGAACAGAGGAGACGTGATCGTCAACGACCCGGCCGCCTCCCCGCGCCGGACGGTGCGCCGGGTCTACGACCGGGGCCAGTTCCGCCGGGCCTGGCTGAACAGCGATCGCTGGCTGGGCGGACGCTCGGACGGCGTCGTGTACCTCGTGCATCCCAGAGGCTGGACCACGCCATACAACTACGCCTCCAACGGTAGCTGGTAGGCCGGAGACTATCTTTCCAGAGTTTCCAGAGAACGCTGCATCCAGCGCGGGAACCTGGACCAGAAGACCCGCTGGGATAGCTCCCAAGCACCGGCGAAGGGGCCCCGGACGAGGCTATCGAGCTGTAGCGTGACCCCGGTACCGCCTCCGGGCTCGGGCTCCGCCCAGAACTGGAGCCTCGTCGGGCGGGACAGGCGCAGGCTCAGGGCGTAGCTTCCGTAGAAGTACTTGAGGTCCCGGTAGGCGACGCTCTGAGCCTCCGGGCCTTTTACCTCCCCGATCACCCCCGCGAAGTTGATAAACGGCCCGTGGTGGACGTTCAGGACTCCGGGCTCGAAGTCCCCGCCCACGAACTCGACCCTGAAGGGCCAGATCTGGCCCTCCGTGAATGTCGCCGGGTCGTTTAGCCAGCGCCACACCCTATCCACGGGGTACGGCGTCTGGAATTGCTTGCGGTAGGAGTGACGGACAAAACCGTCGGGCGCGCCGTTCGGCGCCTCCGGGACCCGCGGGCTAGGCGTACCGACGGCCGCCCCTACTCCTCGTCAGTCCTCGTCGCGGGACTCGACCTCGGCGGGCGGGCTGGTGGCCTCCACGGCGTTGAAGGTCTCCAGGATCTCGTACGTGTGAGAGGCACCTTTGGGCACGACCCAGGAGTCGCCGGGGTCGAGATCCACGACCTGTCCCTCCAGGTGGAGCCTTGCCCGGCCCCCGATCACGTACCCGACCGTCTCGTAGCTGCGCCGGGCCTCGGGCTTTGTCTCCCCGGGCTCTTCGCCGTCCCAGAGCCGCATGGAGACCGCCTTACCGTCGGCGAGATACTTCTGACCCATCTCGCCCCGGGGCGAGTGCTCTGAGTCAACCTTCTTGATGCTCTTGTCTTCGGACACGATCCTCCACTCCCATGCTCGCTTGCGCTCTTCTGTGCTCCTGCAACCCGTCTCGGTCTCACGATACCCACAAGACGGGGGATCTACTCTGGCGCGCCACAGACCCCGAGCCCGCGGGCGGCAGTCCCGGTATCATACCCACCCGGACAGGGTATCTAGTGATAGGAGTTACCGTAATGGGTGAGCACGAAGATACGGCGCAGGCGGAAGAGTTGAAGGATAGGCCGGAGGTCGTGCTGCTGGCCACCGGCGGTACGATAGCCTCGCGGCCGGACCCGGATGGCGGCGTCGTGGCCCGGGCTCCGGGAGAAGAGGTGCTCGACAGCGCCCCCCGGGTCCGGGAGCACGCACGGATCCGGGTGGAAGACGTGATGAACGTCGGGGCGTACCTGATGACCCCGGAGAGAATGATGACCGTCGCCGGACGCGTGAGGTCGGCGCTGGCCGACGAAGAGGTCGCCGGCGTCGTGGTTACCCACGGCACCGACACGATGGAGGAGACGGCCTACGTCGTGGATCTTCTACACGACGACGAGCGTCCCGTGGTCTTTACCGGGGCCCAGCGCAACGCAGCCGAGCCGGACACCGACGGCCCTCGCAACCTCACGGACGCCGTAAGGCTCGCCGCCTCTCCCCGGGCCCGCGGGATGGCTCCCACGATAATGATGTCCGGAAGCGTGGAGGCCGCCAGGGACGCGACCAAGGTGCACACCACGGCTCCCAGGGCTTTCGCCTCTCCGGGCCACGGGCCGCTGGGCGAGATAAACGACCGCGCGATCCACATCCCCCGCTCCCGGACGAGCCCGGACACCCTGGCCGGAGAGCCCCCGGAGTCCCCTCTGCCCCGCGTGGATCTCGTCAAGCTCTACGCTGGAGTGGACGGTCTCCTGGTACGCGCCTCGCGGGAGGCCGGAGCGGAAGGGGTCGTGATCGAGGGCTTCGGACTCGGCAACGCAAACCACGAGGTGATGGCCGAGGTAGAACGGTCCGTGGCAGCCGGCGTCACGGTAATGGTCGTCTCCCGTTGTGCCGAGGGACACGCGGCACCGATCTACGGTAACGGCGGCGGCCACGACCTCGCGGTGGCCGGCGCGATCTTCGGCGGAGACCTCGGAGGACAGAAGGCCCGGCTACTCTTGATGCTGGCGCTGGTCCGAGCCAGAGAAGGCGGCGCCTCAGACGTGCAGACCCTCCTCACGCCGCACCTGCAAGCCTGAATCCCCGGGTCCCAACCTCCCGCGGCTCCCGTGGCTCCCGCGGCCAGCCGCCTCCCCGGCTCCGGGTTTGCGTTGCGCACCGGACGCGCCTCTAGCAGAATACCGCCCACGATCCGCGATCTTCCGAGAAGGAGGCCAGATGGCTGAGAAGGAAATTCTTGTAGCGTACGGGGTGGATGTGGACGCCGTGGCCGGCTGGCTCGGCTCCTACAGCGGCGAGGACTCACCCGACGACATCTCGCGCGGGCTGTTTGCCGGCGAGGTTGGCTCACAGAGGATGCTCGACCTCTTCGACCGCTACGGTATAAAGACGAGCTGGTTCATCCCCGGCCACTCCATAGAGACCTTCCCGGGCGAGATGGCCGAGGTGGTACGGCGCGGCCACGAGGTCGGTGTTCACGGATACTCCCACGAGAACCCTATAGCGATGACCGAAAAGCAGGAAGAGAACGTCCTCCTGCGCTCCATAGAGCTGATAACAGACCTCCGCGGCGACCGCCCCACCGGCTACGTCGCCCCGTGGTGGGAGTTCTCGAACATAACTAACGAGCTGCTCCTAAGAAACGGCATCAAGTACGACCACTCGCTGATGCACAACGACTTCTCCCCGTACTACGTGCGCGTCGGCGACTCGTGGACCAAGATAGATTACTCAAAGCCCGCCGCCAAGTGGATGGAGCCCCTCGTGCGCGGCGAGGAGACGGAGCTTATAGAGATACCGGCCAACTGGTACCTCGACGACCTGCCCCCGATGATGTTCATCAAGGGCAACCCCAACAGCCACGGCTTCGTGAACCCCAAGGACATAGAGGATCTGTGGCGCGAGCAGTTTGACTGGGTCTACCGTGAGCTCGACTACGCCGTGTTCACCATGACCGTCCACCCCGATGTCTCGGGCCGGCCACAGAACCTCTTGATGCACGAGCGACTCATCGAGCACATAAACTCTCACGATGGCGTGCGGTGGTGCACCTTCGACGAGATCGCCGACGACTACGCCAGCCGCAACCCGCACCCGGATGGCAAGGGCTAACCGTGTGCGTCCTCTGCGGCGACTCCATTACCCACCTGCACTGGACCGAGGAGAGCCGCCACGCCTCTGCGGTGGGCGGCGCCCAGGAAGATAGCCGAAACACGGACCCCCAGGGCAGTCTACGGCGCGAGCGGATAAACCGGGCCCGGTTGGCAGACACGCTGGTAAGGTTCTACGGGCTCAAGCTAAGGGAGACACCGGGCAGGGACTACCAGCTCTCGGACGGCAAAGGTCGCTCGGCCCTCGTCGGGGATCTAGGGGAGCTGTGGCCCGAGGCCGAGCGGCTCGCCGGGCGCCCCGTGGACCCGCTGGACCCCGCACTCGTCGCCTCTCTCGGAGAACCTTCGCGGAAGTCCGGGCCTTGAACGGGGATCTTGAAGCGTGCAGTCTCCACACTGACGATGCTAACGGTACCGGCGGCAAGCTACCGGTAACGGTCGTGACCGGGTTTCTCGGTAGCGGCAAGACCACTTTGCTCTCGCGAATCCTGCGAGACCCGGCGCTCGCGAACACGGCGGTGCTGGTGAACGAGATCGGTGAGATCGGGCTAGACCACCACCTCCTGGAGCGCGTGGACGAGACGACGGTGCTCCTGGAGAATGGCTGCGTGTGCTGTACCCGGCGCGGGGAGCTCGCGGATGCGCTGCGGGATCTCCTGGAGCGCGAGTCCAGAGGAGAGACCGGAGGGGGAGCATTAGAGCGCGTGGTCGTCGAGACCAGCGGCCTGGCGGACCCCTCCCCGATCCCCTACACCATCCTCTCAGACCCTGTGCTGCGGCACCATTACGCTCCGGGACGGGTTGTCGCAACCGCCGACGCGGTAAACGGGGCGCTCCACCTGCGGGACAACCCGGAGTCGGTAGCCCAGATCGCGGCCTCTGACACGGTCTGCATTACCAAGGGAGACCTGGCCGATGGACAGACCGTAGGAGATCTGGAGCCCAGCATCCAGAAGATAAACCCCCACGCCAGGCTGGTTTCAGCCGGTAGCCAGGTAGCCTCGGACGTCTTTGGCTCCCCGCAACCGCAACGGGACTCCACACCGGGGGACGCGCACCCGCAAACCGGTAGAGTCTCACACTCCGCCCACCACCTCGCAGACAACCGTTCCGGTGGTCCAGGCAGCGTAGAGACACTCTCGCTGACCTTCGGTGAACCACTGGACTGGACGGCGTTCGGCGTGTGGCTCTCTGCTGTGTTGCACGCCCACGGCGAGAAGGTGCTTCGCGTAAAGGGACTGCTGGATGCGGGAGGCCCGGGACCGGTCTCGGTAAACGGCGTCCAGCACGTTATACACCCGCCGCATCACCTGGAGCACTGGCCCGGAGACGCCGGGGGAGATAGCGGCCCGCAGAGTTCATCAGAGCGCCGCTCCCACCTGGTATTCATAACCCGGGACGTGGATACCGCCACGCTGGAGGAGTCGCTGAGAGCCTTTACAACGCTCGACCACCCGGCACCATAAGATTAATAATAGCCTCTGCAAACCTCGCCAGCCCCATTAGCCGCTATTCCGTGGAGCATAGGGGGCACAGGCCGCCCAGCATGATGCTCTTGCGGTCCACGACAAACCCTCCGCCGCCAGAGACTCTCAGGCTATTCACGCCTTCAAGGTATACATCGTAAAGCCGGCCGCAAGAGCTGCACCGGAAGTGGTGATGCTCCGGGTCGAGGTTGGCATCGTACAGTAAGGCTCCTCGTACCTCTACCACCTGTAGTAGCCCGGCCCGGACGAGCTCAGATAGTGCGTTGTACACGGTGGCCCGTCCCAGGTCCGGCAACTGTTGCCGGGCCCGGTCGAACACCTGCTCGGCGGTCAGATGCCGCTCCGATTCCTCCGTAAAAGAGGACCACACCGCCCGGCGCTGGGCCGTAACCTTCATCCCGGCCCCGCGCAGCCGCTCCTCGGCCTCTAGTTCGTTCCGCCTCATACGGTGCATGTACAACCGTCCTATACCCCTCGCAAACAGATGTCTGAAACTCTACGCTAGCAGGCCTGTCCCCGTAAATACGAACACCGCGGCGGTTCGGACGTATTACATGGGCACCAGACACAAAAACGCGGTACGGCGTCCTGGTGAACGCCGTACCGCGACTCTGGCCCCTTATCCCGGGCCGCCTGGGACCCTCGGATCGTTTTGGAGGAGACTAGCTTATGCCGAGCTTCTTGGCGATCTCGTTCACGTCCTCCTCGCTGACGCCGGGGGCAAAGACCTGCGGCTCCGCGTCGAGATCCGGCACAGGCCCACCCTCGGGGATCTGGTCCAGCACCTCGCGCTCCTCGCCGGTATCCACCTGCGCGCCGTTCCAGATCTGGCCCATGTCGTTGTAGTCGTTCTGGCTGAACTTGTAGATAAACTTGTGGAAGCCCTTGTCCATGAACTTCTTGGCGTGCGGGAAGTTCTTGCTCTCGATCTCCGGGATCGGCAGCAGCTTGGTGGCGTCCACGCCGGTCAGGTCGCCGAGCGCCTTGGCGTAGGCTTCCTGATGCACGCCGCCCCGGCAGATGAGGTACCCGATCATCTCGCGCGCCACCGGGTTACTCGTGGCCTCGTAGACCCGGATCTTGCCCATCCTGGCGCCGCTCTCCAAGAAGAAATTGTGCAGCAGGTCGAGCCGGAGGTTGCCGCTGTTGAATACGTTGGAGCTGTCCCAAGGTATGCCGCCCGGGTCCATCGGGAAAGATGACTGACCGGTGAACAGAAAATGCGCCGGGTTGCCGGCCTGCTTGGCGGCCGAGAGCGGCTCGCCGTCGGTGGCACCGTACGCCTCCGAGCCACCACTGAGCATCAGGTTGATCGTGTTCGCAACCAGCTCGACGTGACCGAGCTCCTCCGCGGCGATGTTGGCGATGAGGTCATAGTAGGGCTTGACCTTGCTCTTGGCCCTCATGTTGAAGGACTGGTGCATGTAGTTCATCAGGGTGGACATCTCGCCGAAACGTCCGCCCATGAGATCCTGCACGACCGCAGCCGCGTCGGGATCCGCCTCCTTGGGCTGCGGCAGCTCTACCTGTAGCTTGTCTATGCGGAGAAACATACCCCTCCTTCTAAACCGGTTGCCCGGTACTCGTTAGATGCCCTTCCAACTCCACTAACTCCGTGTCTGGATTACCCCCAGACACCGGCCATAAAAACCATCCACCGACGATTTTTCGCGCCGTCATCCCGTAACCGTTATCTTAACGATTATGATTCCTAATTTAGACGACGTCCAAACAAAGGTCAAGCCGGGAGGGTTGCCCCCCTCCCGGCCCGATACGCTTCGCATCTTCTCCTGCTCCCTCTGGGCTTCCGCCCAGCTCGGGTAAGCTCGGGTACTTCCGGGATTCTCAGGCCGAGGGTCCGGCCTCCATTACCTCCCGGTCCACCTCGCCTTCGAACTTCAGGAAGTTCTCCCGGAAGAGTGAGGCGAGACGTTCGGCCTGTTTATCGTAGGCCTCTTTGTCGGTCCAGGTCGCACGGGGGTCCAGTATCTCGGTCGGCACGCCCGGCACCTCCTCGGGGATGTTGAGCCCGAAGAACGGCTCGGTGCGGGTGCTACCGGGCTCTAGTCTGCCCTGTATTACCGCCCGGACCATCTCACGGGTTGCGGCTATGTCTATACGCTCGCCTTCACCGTAGGGGCCGCCGGACCAGCCGGTGTTGATCAGGTAGCACCGGCTGCCGTACTCCCTCAGCTTCTCCGAGAGCATCCGGGAGTAGGTGGTCGCCGGCAGTGGCAGGAAAGGAGCCCCGAAGCAGGTGGAGAAGGTGGCCTCGACCTCCGACTCCATATCCGCCTCGGTTCCGGCGAGCTTTGCGGTGTAGCCGGAGAGGAAGTAGTAGGCGGCCTGCTCCGGCGATAGCTCACTGATAGGGGGCAACACACCGAAGGCGTCGGCGGTCAGGAAGAGGACGGCGGACGGATGGCCGCCCTGACCGCTCTGTACGGCGCCGTCTATGTGCTCCAGCGGGTATGCCACGCGGGTGTTCTCGGTTATGGAGCCGTCCGTGTAGTCGACCTCGCGGGTCTTGCGGTCAATGCCCACGTTCTCCAGCACCGCGCCGAAGCGTATGGCGTGGTAGATCTGGGGCTCTTTCTCTTCGGAGAGGTCTATGGTCTTGGCGTAGCATCCGCCCTCGAAGTTGAAGATCCCAGTCTCCGACCAGCCGTGCTCGTCGTCGCCGATGAGGTAACGCGACGGGTCGGCGGAGAGCGTGGTCTTGCCGGTGCCGGAGAGGCCGAAGAAGAGCGCCACGTCCCCCTCCTCGCCCATGTTCGCCGAGCAGTGCATCGGGAATACGCCCTGGTCCGCCGGCAACACGAAGTTGAGGACCCCGAAGATGGATTTCTTGATCTCACCCGCATAAGCCGTGCCACACACCAGCACGACCTTTCGAGAGAAGTCCAGCCCCACGAAGGTCTCCGAGGCCGTCCCGTCTCTCTCGGGATCGCAGAGGAAACCGGGTACGCTGATAACGGTCCAGTCCGGCTCGAACTCGTCGAGCTCTTCTCTTTTCGGCCTGCGGAAAAGCTGCTGGGCGAACAGCGCCTGCCAGGCGTTCTCGGCGACCACCTGCACCCCGAGGCTGTATTCGGGGTCCGCGCCGGCGTGGGCGTCTACCACGTACAGCTCGTCGAGGTTCTCCAGGTAAGAGGTCGCCCTGCGGAGTATCCTGTCGAAGGCCTCGGAAGAGAAAGGCTGGTTCACCGCGCCCCAGCCCACCGTGTCGCGGGTCGCCTCATCCTCCACGATAAAACGGTCCTTGGGCGAACGCCCGGTGCGTTTTCCGGTCTTTGCCGCCAGGGCGCCATTCCCCGCCAACAAGCCTTCTCTCCTGCGCACCGCCGCTTCCACGAGGCGCGCTGGGGGCAGGTTCTCGTGTACCGCCCCGAGGTGCATGAGACCGAACCTCTCCAAGGTTCTCTTGCGAGCCGCTACGTCCATCTTTCCCTCACCCCTTTTTGAATGGCCTGTAAACCTCTCACCCCAAAGCCTCGGGAGGATACGCTACGAGAAGTACATCTCGGACGTGAAGTCTAACAAACTACCCCGCTAACCGCCGTGAGGGTACACGGCCGACTCCCGGCCCGACGTCGGCCATCAGCATGGCAGAAAAGAAGGGTTTTCCACCCCGTTTTCCCGCACCAGAATATCGTCATGCGGAAACTCTTCTACCGGATTCATTAACGGGCGGGCGCCTCAGCCGTCCACGAGCCGCAGGAGGGTCTGCTCGTGGACGGCGAGCCCCCGGTCGGAGAAGAGCACGAAGCGGACCAGGGAGACACTGTTCAGCCGGACCGTCTCGCCGAGCACCGCGTCGAGCGCGACGCCGGCCGCCTCCTCCAGTGGGTAGCCGAATGCCCCGGTAGACAGCGCGGGGAACGCTATGGAGCTAACACCTAGCCCTTCGGCGCGGGCCAGAGAGCCCAGGTAGCAGCGGGCTAGCAGCTCGGCCTCCGGCCGGTCCGAGCCGTAGACGGGGCCCAGGGCGTGTATCACGTACCGGTTCGGGAGGCCGTGGGCCCCGGTCACGGCGGTCTCGCCAGGTGAGATCGGGGCCAGCGGCCGGCACTCTCGCTCGAGACCGGGACCCGCCGCCCGGTGGATGGCTCCGGCCACGCCGCCCCCGGTCACAAGCTCCGCGTTCGCGGCGTTTACGACGGCGTCCACGTCGGGCTGGTAGGCGATGTCAGCCTTTACGCACTCGACCGTTACTCCCCGCAATGATCTCCGCACGACCCTTACCTCCCGCTACTCGGCCTCGACGACGCCTCAACCACGTTGCAGAGAGTACCTGAGATACAGCTCGCCACCGGACTCGTAGACGGAGATCAGCCGCATACCGGCCGGAGCTTCTAGAGCCTCTCCCGTGAGTATGTTCGCGGCCTCTCCCGCGGCGAGCTTAGGGGCGAAGGTCAGGAACAGCTCGTCGACCTTGCCGGCCCCGATCAGGCCCCGGTTCAGGCCGGGACCGCCCTCGACGAGCAGCCGCCTAACGCCGTACTCCTGCCGCAGCACCGCGAGCGTCGTGCCGTATCCGGCGTCTTCCGGTATCCTCCGGGCCTCGCCTCTAGTAGAGAGTGTCTCCACAGCCTCGTCCGGGGCACCTTCCGAGATCAGGAACAGCAGCCGCTCCCCGGCGTTGTGGACGAGGTTATCCAGGGGCACCTGGCCGCTGCCGCTGATCACGACCCCCAGGAGGTCTCTTTCAGACATTTCGGGCATTTCGGGCACCATCCCGCGCAGGTCTTGCGGGAGCCCGAGGTTGATCTTCTCTTCCCTTACGGTACCGGCTCCGACCATAACGGCGTCTACGCGGGAGCGCAGCAGGCGCATCACCAGCCGGTCAACCTGCCCGCCGATACCGCCCGCGCGGCCGTCCACCGTGATCTTGCCGTCTGCGGTGGAGACCATGTTCAGCGCGACGCAGGGCCTTTCCGGCGGGGGCTCCGGAAACTGGAGGCCGCCGTAGATCTCCTCCGCCCTGAGCTCTGCCGGCTCTGGAAGTAGCCGCCTTACGAGCGGGTTTCTAGGAGACCCTGAAATCGTCGTACTCGTCCGCGATGGAATCCGGCAGCGTTACGTCCATGAGCGTACCCTCGAGGGTGCTCTCGGAGTCGTGTATCTCGGCCCGGCCGTACAGGCTCGCCGCCTTGCCATACTCCTGGTGCGGGATGAGTATCCTGATCCTGCGCCGGTCGCGGGAGATCGCGGCGTATACCCTGTCGAGCAGCGGGCTCACGTCGTGGTAGGCGCTGATCGTCACCGCCTCCGGGTACTCTTCCAAGAGGTCCGCGAGCGTCTCCGAGCGGATCAGATCTCCCTTGTTCAGACACACGATAACGCGGGGCCCGGCCTCCGCATTCTCCGCGCCACTTTCCCCATCGGCCGCCTCATCCGCGCCGTTCGAGCCGAGATAGTCAGCTATGGTACGCCTGACGGTGCTTATCTCGTCGTGGAGCTCCTCGCTGGAGGCGTCGGCGCAGAGCACTATAACGTCGGCGTCGCGGGTGGCCTCCAGGGTGCTGGCGAACGAGTGCACGAGCTGGGTCGGCAGCTTGCGGATAAACCCGACGGTGTCAGTAACTATAAAATCCGGCCTGACGGTGTCCGCGAGGCCGTTGCGCCGGGCCTTTGCCGCCCCGGAGGTTTCGGCTACCCCCGTGGTCTGACCGTTGTTCGGCGCGTCGTGTCTATCGCGGCCGTCGTTGCCGTGCTCGGAGCCGCCGGGGATTCTCCGGGTGGTCGTCTCCAGGGTCTCGAAGAGTCTGTCGTCTGTCGAGCGTTCCGCTCCGCTCAGGGCGTTTAGTATGGTGGTCTTGCCGGCGTTGGTGTAACCGACGAGCGCCACCTTGGGCGGCCCGCTCTCGCGGCGGCGGGCGGACCGGACCTCGCGGGCGGAGCGTTCTTCGTCCAGCTTGCGCCGGAGCACGTCCATGCGCTCCCGGATCATGCGCCGGTCGTACTCTAGCTGCTGCTCGCCCGGTCCACGGGCCGCGCCCCGGGCGCTGGCCCCGACGCCGCCGATACGGCCGAGGGCCGTGCGGCGTCCCTTGACCCTCGGCAGCCGGTACTCGAGCTCGGCAAACTCGACCTCCAGACGGCTCGCCCGGTCACTGGCGTGGGACTCGAAGATGCGGATGATCAGCTCCGTCCGGTCCACCACCGTGCCTCCGGCGACCCGCTCCAGGTTCCGCGCCTGCGAGGCGGTCAGCTCGTCGTCGGTGATAACGAGATCCGCCTCTAGCTCCCCGACAAGCCCGGCGAGCTCCTCGCGCTTGCCGCGTCCCACGTAGGCGGCGTTATCGCGGCGGTTTTGCTCCAGGCTGCCCACGACCAGGACGCCCAGGGTATCCGCCAGGCGCGCTAACTCCTGCATGTGGCGGTTCTCGCCCGCACCGACGAGCACCGCTCTCTCTAATCCCATAGACCGATCATACCACGCATGTAACCCGTGGCTTTTTCTCCGCCCGCCCGCTCCGCGACCGTGACCCCGGCGCTCTCGGGGAGGCTATCGCAGAGCTTGTCGAACCAGCGCATCTGACGCCGGGCCAGCCTCCGGGTGCGGGTATTTATCTTCTCTTCCGCCCACTCCAGGCTCGCCTCGCCGCTCACGTACAAGGCCATCTCCTTGAAGCCTACGGACTGCTTGACGGAGTCGTTCGGCTCCACTCCGAGATCCCGCCAGCGGCGCAGCACCTCCGCCACCTCTTCGGCCCCGTCCCGGACTATGCGCCGGGCTCTCTGCCGTATCCGGAGATCGAGCTCATCGCGGGGCGGTCTGATGTACAGGAGCGAGGTCGTGTACCTGAGACCGCCATCCCAGATAGACCTTCTCTCCTCCGCCCCGGCCAGATCCAGCTCTATCCTTCTCGCCTCACGGCGCGGGTTCGCCTTTTCTCCAACCTCTCCCCCTGCCTCCTCCACCCTACTCACGGCCTCGGCCCGGATCTCCCCCGGCACCCTCGGGGCCAGGTCCACCTCGAGGAGGATGGCGTTCAGATACATCCCGGTACCCGCGTCCAGCACGAAAGGACCGTCTGCGGCCCGGATCTCCGCTTCGGCCGCCGCCCTGTGGCGCGCGACCGTCCACTCTTCCGAGACCGGCACGATTCCAGTAAGTCTCGCGGGACGCTCCCTGTGCTGGTTCGTCACGACGGGCAGCTCCCGGTACACCTGCATGGAATCCACCACGATTGACGGAACCTCTAGCCCGCTCGCCCGGGAAAGGCCGCCAGAGAGACTGTCCGCCACCCCGCTCTTCCCGCTTGCCGTCGGACCACACACCACCATAGCTCGTGAAGCTTCTGGCGAGCTCTTCCTAATCTTCGTACTCCTCCTCTGCCTCGTAGATCCTCGCCCGGATGATGATCTCACCCTCCCGGCTCTCGCAGCCGATCTCCCCAACCTCGAGATAACTCTCGCCGGCCGCCCGCTCCACGATGCTCCTTATCTGCGAGAGATCCCGCTCATCCAGGGTAAGTCTGCCGCCTCCGAAGGCTCGCGAAGGCTCACTCTCCGCCCTGGAGTCTCCGCCACTCTTCTTCGCCTCCTCCCGCTTGACGACCCGCTCCGCCGGCGCCACCAGACCCTTCCTCACCCGCTGCAAGGTCCTCTTGGATAATCCGCCCCCAAGATTCTCCTCACACCACGAATCAAGCTCCGCTATACTCGAAGCTTCTTGTATTATATGGTTATGCACCATCAGGGATGTCACGCTCGCGGGGGAGCCGTAGAAGATTCCGGGGGCCCCGGGAGTTGAGGCCAGGTCTTCGAGCGTGGCCCACAGGTTGCTGCGAGAGTTCCGGCGCGGTTTTTTGGAATCGTGGCCGGACTGCAGGGAGCGTTCGGGCAGCGTGCGGGTGTTGAAGACCGTCCTGATCGAGGTCGGAGAGCCGGTAGACCCGGTAGACAGGACCTCGGCGGAGAGCGCCGCCTCTTTGATGTGGTGCAGGGAGAGACCGGCGCCGTGGGTGCGGCCGGCGAGCCGCGAGGGGGATAGGTGCCGGGTGGTAACCCCGGGCTCGAAGATCGTCTCCCGGTACTGCTCCGGAATTCCCTCCCCGTCGTCGAGGACGATCAGCTCCCGGTAACGCCGGGCGTGGAGTACGGAGGCGACATATACGTTCCCGGCCCCCGAGTCCACGGCGTTGCGCACGAGCTCCAGGAGAGCATCCTCTACCGTTTCTATGCGGGAAGGGGCACGACGGACGCCTTCCACACCGGTCAGCCGGGCGAAGCCCTCGCCGAGATCCCTGTACGGCCCTTCAGACACGGATATTCAAACCAGGAGCTAGCGAGCCACCTCGCTCACCCGGCTCTCGCGGATGACGGTGACCTTGATCTGGCCGGGGTACTGCAGGTCGTTCTCTATCTGCTTGCTTATGTCCCAGGCGAGCTTGGCGGCGATACGGTCGTCTATCTGCTGGGGCTGGACCATGACCCTGACCTCGCGGCCGGCCTGTATCGCGTACGCCTTCTCCACCCCGTCGTGGTTCGTGGCGATGCTCTCTAGCGAACGCAGCCGCTCGATGTACGTCTCGGTCGTCTCCTGCCGGGCGCCGGGACGCGCGGCGGAGACGGCGTCGGCGGTTGCAACCAGCACATCCTCGACGGTCTCCATCTCGATCTCGTGGTGGTGGGCGCTTATGGCCCGCACCACGGGGTCCGGCTCCCCGGACTTCTTCGCGTAACGGCCGCCGATCATGGCGTGCGTGCCCTCGACCTCGTGATCCACGGCCTTGCCCACATCGTGCAGCAGCCCGGCGCGGCGGCATATCTTCACGTCCGCGCCGAGCTCAGCGCCCATCATGCCGCAGAGGTTCGCCACCTCTACCGAGTGCGCCAGCACGTTTTGCCCGTACGAGGTCCGGTACTTGAGCGCGCCGAGCAGGCCGACCAACTCATTGTCCATACCGCCGGTTATCTTGGCGTCGTCGAGCGCCTGCCGGCCGGCGTTTTTCATCTCCTTGTCCACGTCTTTCTTGGCCTTGGCCACGATCTGCTCGATCCTGCCAGGATGGATACGACCGTCCTTCACCAACCGCTCCATCGAGATGCGCGCGATCTCGCGCCTCACCGAGTCGAAGCACGAGAGGACGACCGTCTCCGGCGTGTCGTCGATGATCACGTCCACCCCGGTGGCGGCTTCGAACGCCCGGATGTTGCGGCCCTCCTTGCCGATCACCCGCCCCTTCATGTCGTCCGAGGCGAGGGCCACGGTCTTTACCGTGGACTCCGAGGTGTGGTCCGAGGCGAGACGCTCCATCGTCGTGGACAGTATGTGCTTGGCCTCCTCCTCGGCCCGCTGCTCGGCCTCCAGGGTGCGATCCCGGATCATCCGCCCAACCTTACCTTCAAGCTCAGATTCAACTTCCGAGATCAGCCGAGCCTCGGCATCCGCACGGCTCAGGCCGGAGATCTCCTCCAGCCTGAGCTGCTGCTCGGCTTCGTGCTGCTCCAGATTTCCTTCTCGCTGTTTGAGGCTTTCTTCACGCTGGTCGAGGTTCCTGTTGCGGTTCTCGAGCTCTTTATCTCTACGGTCGAGGGCACCGTCGCGGTTGTCCAGGCGCTCCTCGTAGCGCGCCAGCTCGGTCCGACGAGCCCGAGCCTCTTCCTCAGCCTCAGCTTTAACTTTCAGCGACTCTTCTTTTGCCGCAAGCTCGGCCTCACGGCGGGCGGATTCGGTGATCCTGCCAGCTTCCCGCTCAGCCTCCTCGCGTATGGAACTGGCGTCGGAGCGAGCCTCGGCCTGCTTGCTGTCGGCCTGGTTCCGGGCAAAGAGAAAGCCGGCCGCCAGACCGATGGCAAGAGCCAGGACCGCTATCACGGCCAGTAGCAAGGTGGTCATTGATTTTCCTCCAAAGGCCGCCCTCTCTGTGGCGGTGAGCCGCTATACAGGCCGCTGGCTAACCCGGCATGCTACTGCGGCTTTATCCACGATCCACGCTGCGAAACGCTACGAACCTCCACAACGGCGGCCGGATAGTACCGGTGTATATCTACAAGCCTTTACAGATCTTTACAGATCACGTGGCTCCGGCGAGAGGAGATCACTCTCCCCGGCGGTACTCCCGGGCTACCTCCGTACAAACCCCGGGTGAATAGCCCCGCCGCGCCAGAAAGCCGTGGACCCGGCGCGCGAGCGCGTCAGATCCTTCCTCGGTATTATAACGCCGCTCGGCGGCGGAACGCGCGGCCTCCAACTCCGAGAGTTCGGAAAACTCCTCGTCCACGGCCTGCCGGGCTATGCTGTCGTCTACGCCGCTACGCCACAGATCGGATAGAACCCTTCTCGGACCATACTTGCCGGACCTCTCGGAGGCGAGATCCCTGGCGAAACGCCAGTCATCGAGGTAGCCGAGCTCCCGCAAACGCTCTACCACCTCCCCGACGGTGCGCTCGCCGTAACCATACCGGAAAAGGCGTTCCTCGACCTCTCCCACGGATCGTGCCCGATATCCGAGGTAATGGAAAGCCCGGCTCATCGCCAGCGCCTTTTCCCCGGCTAGCCGGGCTTCCTCTAACTCTTCTTGTGAAAGAGAGAGGCCCTTGTACAGCCCGTAGTCCAGCACCGCTCCGGGGTCGATCTCGGCGAAGAAATCACCGTCCACGTACAGCCGGGCGCGATTGCGCTTCTCGCTTATACCCGTTATCTCCGGCATCTAGCAGGCTCCGGGGCGACGCCCTGAAAGACGACGCCCGCGGTCTCTTGTCCTGTTAGAGGACCTGTCAGAGGCTATACGGCGCGCTCGGAGCCCTCCATCCGGCCTCCTGGCAGATCATCCTCGAATGCAGCTTCCTCGGAAGGCGACTCTTCCGGCTCCTCCTGGGGCTCCTGATCCAACCCCAGCTTCTGGTGGATGTCCCTGACTATCCTGTCGCGGACATCCTCGTTCTCCTTGAGGAATATCTTGGCTTTCTCACGCCCCTGGCCCAAGCGCTCGTCGCCGTACGCGAACCAGGCCCCGCTCTTCTGTACCACCTCGTTCTCGATACCGATGTCCAAGAGACTCCCCTCGCGGGAGATGCCTTCCCCGTACATGATGTCGAACTCCACCTGCTTGAAAGGCGGCGCGACCTTGTTCTTGGCAACCTTTACCCGCGTCTGGTTACCCACCGTGTCGTTGCCATCCTTAAGAGCCCCGATACGACGCACATCCAGCCTGACGCTTGAGTAGAACTTCAAAGCACGTCCACCCGGCGTCGTCTCCGGCGATCCAAAGGTGACCCCGATCTTCTCCCGGAGCTGATTGATGAAGATCGCCGTGGTTCCCGAGCGGCTCAGGGAGCCGGAGAGCTTTCTCAAGGCCTGGCTCATCAAGCGAGCCTGGAGTCCTACGTGAGAGTCTCCCATCTCACCCTCTATCTCAGCTTTAGGCACTAGGGCGGCGACGGAGTCCACGACCACGATATCGAGGGCGCCGGAACGGACCAGGGTGTCGGCGATCTCCAGGGCCTGCTCGCCGTTGTCCGGCTGTGAGAAGTACAGGTTTTCGAGGTCTACCCCGATAGCCTGGGCGTAGATCGGATCCAGGGCGTGCTCGGCGTCTATAAACGCGGCGAGGCCACCTGCTTTCTGGGCCTCGGCGAGCACGTGCAGCGCCAGGGTGGTCTTGCCGCTGGACTCCGGGCCGTAGATCTCGACGATCCTGCCTCTCGGCACCCCGCCCACGCCAAGGGCGAGGTCGAGCGAGAGCGCGCCGGTAGAGATCGACTCTATCTTGCGCTGGGTTTCATCGCCCATGCGCATGATCGAACCCTTACCGAACTGCTTCTCTATCTGGGACACGGCCGCGCCCATGGCCTTGCTCTTATCCAATGCTCCTCCAATTTGGTGTCTCTCGCCTCATACGTGGAGGCGTGTTTTCAGCACAGCGTCAGCAGCTCTACGGTGGAAGTGCTTGCCTCGAACTTGCCCCGATTATACTTTAGCCGTCGCCGCCTCCCAACACGGCGATATTGATGTCTCTTCCTTCTCACTCTCGTTTCAGGGTAAAGCTTCTGGAGCGAACCTCTCCGCTCTCACCTAGGGTCCCGTACTCCAGGCCGTTGATCCTGAGCTCCACGGCTCCGGCGTTCCCGGTGGTTATCCTGAGCCCCTCATCGGAGTCGAAGCTCCGGGAGAATCCGGGCTGCGCAACGCCCGTGTACTCGACCCTGCCATCCGACTCCACGCTGATCCAGGACTCCGCCCCCCGCACGACCACCCTCGCCCGGAGCCTCTCTGCCTGTGATGGAGACCCGCTCCCCGCCTCTTCTTCAAGCGTGGGGGTCGGCTCGGCGGTCGTGCTCCTAGCCTCGCCCGGGCCTCCGCCGCCGGGAGAGCTCTCCACGGGGTTACCGTCACCCTCCATGGGAGCGCCGGACAGTACGGTCTCGTTCTGTAGTAGATAAAGGGTCGTTACAACGAGGCCGAGAGACAGCACTATCAGCGAAACCAAGAGCAGGGCGCCACCATTCAACCCTCTACGGCGGGCCCAGGATAAAGCGGTCTGGTCACTCTCAGACTGTGATTTCCGGGTCGGAGACAAACGATTTCCTGCGGGAGAGCTCCTCCTCACCCGCCGCTTGTTATCCCTTTCGTGGCTCCCGAGGCTCCGGGTGAGCTCTTCTGCATCTAGCCCGAGGAACTCGGCGTAGGCGCGCAGAAAGCCTTGCGTATACCTCCGGCCCGGAAGCTCGGTGGGGTCCTCGCGTTCCAACCCTTCCAGATAACGCCACCGGATACTGGTGTACTTCTCGGCCTCTTTCAGAGAGACTCCGCGCCTCTGCCGGGCCTCCTTCAGGAGAGGCCCAATCTCGCCGTTCCAGGCTCCGGCCCTCGTTTCTCGGCGTCCCTTCATCTCAGGCTAAAGCCTGGCCGGAAGGCTCCACGCCTCCGGCCTAGCTCCCTCCTCCGGTACCAGGCTCGTCCGTGGGACCTTTCGATCTATCCGGCCGCGGCTCGACTACGCTCCCGGAGCTTCCTCTCTCGACGGAGCCCAGCCGGGATCTTGAGAAGGCGTTCTCGCCGGCTCCGTCAGAGGGCGGCGGTGGAGCCTGCTCTTCGGTCTCCGGCTCGTCTTCACCATCTTCCGTACCTTCTTCCGGAGGGCTGAATATTCTTTGTAGGTCCATCTCCGTAGCCGATATGGAGCGGGCCTTGGAGCCCTCGTAGGGTCCGACCACACCCTTGCGCTCCAGGGCATCCACGATGCGTCCAGCCCGGGAGTAGCCGACCCGGAAACGCCGCTGCACCGCGCTAACCGAGGCCTGCTGGCTGGAGACCACGAAGCTCGCCGCCTCGGGTAGGAGATCATCCTCCGGCTCCTCCTTGGACTCGCGGTGGTCCGGGGTGCCCTCGGTGACCTCTTCCACGTAGCGGGCCTGCGCGCTGCCGGTAGAGGCCTTGACTATCTCTTCCACCTCTCTCTCCGTGATGTACGCGCCCTGCACCCGGGAAGACCTCAGGGAGGTGACGGGCTTGAACAGCATGTCGCCGCTGCCCAGCAGGGCCTCGGCACCCGGAGTGTCCAGGATAACCCGCGAGTCCACCTGACTGGAGACGGCGAAGGCGATGCGGGACGGGATGTTCGCCTTGATCATGCCCGTTATCACGTCCACGCTGGGCCTCTGGGTGGCGACCACGAGGTGTATCCCCACGGCTCGCGCCTTCTGGGCGAGCCGGATCACGGCGTCCTCCACCTTGGAGGCGGCGGCCATCATCAGGTCCGCCAGCTCGTCTATAACCACCACGACGTAGGGCATCTGCTGCTCGAATCGCTCGTTGTAGCCGTCAAGCGAGCGTGCGCCGTGCTTCTCGAGCATCTCGTAGCGCCGCTCCATCTCGGCCACCGCCCACGAAAGCGCATTAGCAGCCTTCTTTACGTCCGTCACGACCGGCGTGATGAGATGCGGTATCTTGCCGAACTGACTGAGCTCCACCCGCTTGGGGTCTATCAGGACCAGCTTCACCCGCCGCGGGTCGGCGGTCAGGATCAGGGAGGTAAGTAGGTTGTTCAGCATGACGCTCTTACCGCTTCCCGTGGTGCCGGCGACCAGCAGATGCGGCATCTCGGCGAGATCCAAGAACACGGGCTTGCCGGATATGTCCTTGCCGAGGCCAACCGGCAGCGCCCAGTCGTTACCTGCCGGGTACTCCTGGAACACGTCGCCGAGGGTTACGGTCGCGGGCTTGGTATTCGGGACCTCTACCCCTACCGCGCTCTTGCCCGGTATCGGCGCGAGTATGCGCACCTCCGTCGCGGCCAGCGCATAGGCTATATCCTGCTGGAGGTTGCGGATCTTGCCGACCTTGATGCCCGAACCCAGCCTGAGCTCGTAGCGCGTGACCCGCGGCCCGACGATGGCCCTCAGCACGTGTGCCTCGACTCCGAGGTCGGATAGCGCCCGCGTTAGCCTCTCGCTGGTCTGCTCGGCGTCGTGCTCGGGGTCCCCCTTACCGGTCTTGAGCATGGACATCGGGGGCGCGGAGTAATCGCCGGATACGATCTCCCGGCCGGCCTCGACCTCCTCGAACGAGGTCTGCTTACGACTCTCCGGCAAGACCACCTCGAAACCACCCCGAGGCTCCTCATCCTGACCGGACGCCGGCGCCACCTCGCCGTTGGACGGCTCCGGATGGGGCCCACGAGGCTCCTTCTCGAACTCTATGGTCTCGCTCTCGTCTTCCAGGGCGACGCCCGAGTCAGCTCCGCCCGTCCGGGGCTCGGGCCGGGGGGCCCGTTTCACGCTCCCGCCTTCTTTCCCCAGGACCCGGGTACCCTCCTGGTTTCGGGCTTCCGCGCGAGCCCGGCGCCTCTCGCCCTGCTTTTCACGCAGGGCCGACGCGCCATCCATCAGTCCCGAGCCTGAGCTGCCCAGAAATTCCCGTGACTTTAGTAGAGCCTGCTCGGCCGTTACCCCGGTCAGTAACAATAGGCCGGCCACGTACAGCAGGACTAGTAACAGCACGGCCCCGATAATCCCGGCGACGCTATATACCGCCGCGTACACCAGGCTGCCGACGAGGCCTCCGTGCTGCATGTACGTCCCCGGCTCGAAGCGTTCTCCGGCTGTCATGGGAGCGGCCAGCGTAGAAGCTGCGGCCACGAACAGCAGAGAGGCCCCGGCCAACCTCCGGTAATCCGGCGGGCCTACGAGGAGCAGAATTCCGGCGACGGCCATCGCGGGCGGCACGAAAAGCCCCGCCGCGCCCATGAGATACCGGAACCCGGTCATCCCGCTCTCTCCGAGAACCGCTCCACGCCCCGTTATGAAAGCCGCCGTCAGGAATAGCCCGACCACGAGCAAAACCACACCCAGCGCCTTGCGGGTCAGAAGCGGGTTCGGCGTCGGCTCCTTCTTCGAGGCGTGACCGCCCCTGGCGGCGGGCTTCCTCCCACCGCCGGAGGCTCCCTTCGGCCGGGCCCCGCTCTTGTGAGTCTTGGACGCCTTGCTCCCGCCGCCCGCACCGGATTTTGCCCGCGAACTCTTGTTCGTAGCCATGCCCTTAGTTTAGCGCAGCGTCCGCCGCGCCATAAGCCGGGGCCTCATGTAGTGGTCCCCGCCGGCTACACCTCAACTATTAGCGGCAGTATTATGGGTCGCTTCTGGGTACGCTGGTTCAGGAAGCCCGAGAGGTCGCGCCGGATCTCGGTTTTGAGGTCGCCCCAGTCCGTGATCTGCTTCTTGGCGGTCCGGTCCAGGGTCTTGGAGACGACGCCTATGGAATCGCCGACCAGCCCGTTCGCCTCCTGCTGGTTTACGAAGCCGCGCGAGATCACGTCCGGCTCCCCGAGCAGCTGCCCGTTCTGGGCGTTAATTCTGGCTATGACGATGAACATTCCGTCTTCGGAGAGCTGCTGGCGCTCGCGCATTATGGAGTCCGAGGTGTCGCCGAACGTCGCGCCGTCCACCAGGAACATACCCGCCGCGACGTTGTCTATCTGGCGGGCCTGGCCGTCACCGTAGAACTCCACGCAGCCGCCGTTTTCGAGCACGAAGATGTTCTCTTCCGGGATGCCCATGGACTTCGCGGTCTGGACGTGATGGAACTGGTGCTTGTACTCGCCGTGTACCGGCACGAGATACTTCGGGTTCAGCAGAGACAGCATGGTCTTCTGCTCCTCCTGGGAGGCGTGGCCGGAGACGTGCACCGCCTCCAGCGGGCTGTAGTGGACGTGCGCGCCGCGCTTCATCAGGTTGTTTATCGTGCGGGACACGCCCTTCTCGTTACCCGGTATGGGGTGGGCGGCGATTATTACCGTGTCGCCGTCGCCGGCCTCTATGGTCTTGTGCGCGCCGTTCGCTACGCGGGAGAGCGCGGCCAGCGGCTCGCCCTGGGAGCCGGTCATCAATATTACGATGTCCGAGTCCGGGACGTTTGCGATGTCGCGTCCCTCGACCATCATCGAGGACGGCAGATCTATGTAGCCGAGCTCGCGGGCTATACCGACGTTACGCACCATCGAGCGCCCGGCGACCCCGACGAGGCGGCCGTGACGCTTCGCCGCCTCGACGACCTGCGAGATCCTGTGCAGGTGAGACGCGAACGAGGCCACGATCACACGCCCCTCGGCCCCGGCTATGAGACGATCCAGCGTAGCCGCAACGTTCTGCTCCGAAGGGGTGTGGCCGGGACGTTCGCTGTTGGTCGAGTCGCCGAAGTAGGCGAGCACGCCCTCGTTGCCGATACCGGCGAGGCGGGCGAGGTCCATCCGGCGGCCGTCTATCGGGGTATGGTCTATCTTGTAGTCGCCCGAGAAGACCAGGGTGCCCTGATCCGTCTTTATGGAGACGGCGCAGGCGTCCGGGATGGAGTGGTTGACCTCTATGAACTCCAACCCGAAGCCGGCGAGCCGCTGCTTGTCGCCGCCCTTGACCTCGCGCAGGTCACCTTTCTTTATGCCGAACTCCTGGAGCTTGGATCTTATGATGCCGAGTGTGAGCTTGGTCGCGTACACCGGCACGTTGAACTCGCGCAACAGGTACGGGATCGCACCCACGTGGTCCTCATGGCCGTGGGTTACGACTATGCCCTTGAACTCCTGCGAGTGCTCCCGGATGTAACTAAAGTCCGGCAGTACCAGGTCTATGCCGGGCATCTCCTCGTCCGGAAACGACATCCCGGCGTCCACCAGAATCATGCCGCTATCCTGCCGCACGGCGGTCATGTTCTTGCCGATCTCCCCCAGACCTCCCAGGGGCATTACCTGTACGTTCTTGCTCTTGCCGTTTCTTTCGTTTGCCACTATCTCTATTGCCTCCTTTGCGAGCGCAAAGGCCGCAGCGCATCATGCGCTAATGTCGGGTTACGACCCGGGCACCGGAACGCCATCCCACTCTTGTACGGCGGGACATAGCGTTTCCCGGCTCCGGATCGCAACCGGCCTCCGCTTCGCTAGTTTTCGTCAGTTCTTATTCAGCTCTTTTGGCTCTTTATTTAGTTCTCGTTCAAGAAACGTCCGAGGTCGAGCTCTTCCGGTCCGACCGCGGAGAGATACATCCTCTCCGGCTTCAGGTGCTCCCTGGCAAGACGCTGTATATCCTCCGCCGTTACGGACTCTATGCGGTTCGAGATCTCCTCGGGTGTGAGAAGCTCCGCGCCCGTGATTACGCTCCGCCCCATGCGCGTCATGCGGGCCGAGGTGTTTTCGAGCGCCATTAGAGTCTGGCTCTTGAGCTGCTCGCGGGTGCGCCTGAGCTCTTCCTCGCCGATCTTCTCCTCCTGGATGCCCCGGAGCTGCTCGGCTATGACCTGTACCGCCTCCTCGACGTTCCCTGTCGTGGAGCCGACGTAGATCTTGTTCGCCCCGGCGTCCGAGAAGCCCTCGTGGAACGAGAATACCGCGTATGCCAGGCCGCGCTTCTCGCGCACCTCCTGGAACAGCCGGCTCGACATCCCGCCCCCGAGCACGTTGTTCAGCGCCGCCATCGCGTAGCGGTCCTCGCTCTTGGCGGGTAGCCCGAGAGAACCGAGCGCCACGTGGTACTGTTCGGTGTCCTTATACTTGTAGAAGAAGCGGCTATCCGGCTTTTCGACCCGCGATCCCCGGTGCGAGGACTCGCCCTGCGGCAGACCGCCGAGGCTCTCCTCCGCCATCCTTTCGAGCTCTTCGGGATCGAGGTTGCCCGCCGCCACGACGAACACGTTGGAGCCGTTATAGGTATTGTCGTGGAAGCTCATCAAGGTGTCGTGGTCCACGCCGCGCACCGTCTCCGCAGAGCCGATTATGGACTTTCCGAGGCCGTCGCCGTGGAACACGAGGCTCGCGAGGTACTCGTCGGCCATCTGGTCCGGCCGGTCCTCGTACATGCGAATCTCCTCGACTATGACCTCGCGCTCGCGTTCGAGGTCAGCGAGGGTCGGGCGCCGGATCATGTCTGACATGATCTCCATCGCCGAGCCCACGTGCTCGGGCAGGAA
Organism: Rubrobacter aplysinae; assembly: GCF_001029505.1. NCBI lineage: Bacteria > Bacillati > Actinomycetota > Rubrobacteria > Rubrobacterales > Rubrobacteraceae > Rubrobacter > Rubrobacter aplysinae. Next base: position 38,106 of record NZ_LEKH01000010.1, read on the forward strand.
ACGGGCGAAGAGCATCGTGTACTCCTCGCCGGTCGCGGCGTTCTCCTGCGCGCCAATGCCCTCGAACTCCTGGGCTATCTTCAAGGCGTCACGGTCGGGGGTACCCTTGAACAGCATATGCTCCATGAGGTGCGTGATCCCGGCGACCTCGTCCCGCTCGTCGCGGCTTCCGGCCCGGATCCAGACCCCGAGCGCAACGCTGGTTGCGCCCGGCATCCTTTCCGACAACACCCTCACGCCGTTTGGCAGGGTCTTTACCCTGACCCCGCCTCCGGCGTCCGCCGCTCCGTTGGAACCACTACTCTGAGCCATCTCTAGCTTTCCACCCGCTCTAGCGAGATCTTCTTGTTCTTGTCTATCTCCAGCACCCGGACTTTGATGGCATCGCCCTCGCTGACCACGTCCTCGACGTTCTCCACGCGCTCGTTGCCCGGCGCGAGCCGCGAGATGTGCAAGAGCCCGTCCCGTCCCGGCGTAAGCTCCACGAAGCAGCCGAAGTTGGTGATCTTTACGACCTTGCCGTTGTAGATGTCTCCGGCCTCGACGTCCTTGGTCATCGCGTTGATGGCCGAGATCGCCTCCTTCGCCGACACGCCGTCCACGCCCGCGACGTACACCGTGCCGTCGTTCTCGACGGAGATGTTGACGCCGTAGTTCTCCTGCAGGGAGTTTATGGTCTTGCCGCCGGGACCGATGAGCATCCCGATCTTGTCCGTGTCGATCTTGAACACCTCGACGCGCGGCGCATAGTCCGACACCTCCTCGCGGGGCTCTGCGATGGCCTCGTGCATGGTGTCCAGGATCTCCAGGCGGCCCCTCTTGGCCTGATCCAGCGCCTCCTGCAAGAGCTGCGCCGAGACGCCCGTGATCTTCATGTCCATCTGTAGCGCGGTGATGCCGTCCCGCGTACCGGCGACCTTGAAGTCCATGTCGCCGAGGTGGTCCTCCAGGCCCTGGATGTCGGTGACGATCACGTAATCGTCGCCTTCCTTGACCAGCCCCATCGCAACGCCCGCCACGGGGGCCTTGATCGGCACACCGCCGTCCATCAGCGCCAGAGTCGAGCCGCAGACGCTCGCCATCGAGGAGGAGCCGTTTGACTCCAGCACCTCAGAGATGATGCGCAGCGCGTACGGGAACTCCTCGTCCGAGGGCAGCACAGGCACGATTGCCCGCTCGGCCAGCGCGCCGTGGCCGATCTCCCGCCGCCGCGGCGGCCCGAGACGCCCGGCCTCGCCGGTTGAGTACGGCGGGAAGTTGTAGTGGTGCATGTAACGCTTGGTCGTGTCCGGCTCCAGCGTGTCGAGCTTCTGGGACAGGCCAAGATCCGCCAGCGCGAGCGAGGAGAGAACCTGTGTCTCACCGCGGCTGAACAGCCCGGTGCCGTGGACCCGCGGCAGCACGTCCGTCTCGGCGGAGGTCGGCCGGATCTCGTCGAACGCCCGCAGGTCGGTGCGCTTGCGGTCCTCAAGCATCAGCGACCGGAACGCCTCTTTCTTTAGCGTATCCAGCGCGTCCTTTACCTGAGGGACCTCTTCTTCCTCGCGGCCTTCCACGAGCTCGTCCTCCAGGTCGTCCAGCGCGGTGCGCCGCGCCCGGCGGTCGGTGTTGACGATCGCTTCCTTGATGCGGTCGAAGTGGCCATTACGCAGCTCGTCCACGAACGGGTTGGCCCCGGCCCCGGTCTCGAACTGCTGCTTGGGCTTGCCGTGCTCGGCGGCCCAGCCTTCTATGGCCTCGACCTGCGAGGTGATGGTCTGCTGCGCGAGCTGCAGGGCCTCCACCATGACGTCCTCGGTTACCTCGTTGGCCCCGGCCTCGACCATCGTGATGGCTTCCTTGGTGCCGGCTACGACGAGGTCCAGATCGCTCTCGCCGATCTCCTCGTAGGTCGGGTTCAGCACGAACCCGCCGTCGGGCTTGCGCCCGACGCGCACGGCCCCGATCGGGCCGTCATACGGTATGTCCGAGAGCGCGAGCGCGGCCGAGGCCCCGACCATGCTCACGGTGTCGAACGGGATGCTCTGGTCGGCGACGAGGACCGTGCCGATCACCTGTATGTCGTAGTAGTAGTTCTTAGGGAACAGCGGCCGCAGAGGGCGGTCGGTAAGCCGCGCCGTGAGCGTACCCCGCTCCGAGGGCCGGCCCTCACGCTTGATGAAACCGCCCGGGATCTTGCCCGCCGACGACATCCTCTCCTCTACGTCAACGCTCAGGGGCAGGAAAGTGGCCCCCGGTCGCGGCGACTCCGAACGGGTCGCGGTGGTAAGCAGCATGGTGTCGCCGAGCCGGGCCGTGACGGAGCCGCCGGCTTGCTTGGCAAGCTTACCGGTCTCCAGCACTAGCGTCCGCTCGCCGACGGGTATCTCTAGACGCATATTCTTTTTCTCCTGTTTACTTCGTGTAATTCGTTTACTGCGATGTTCGGTTCAGACAGACTTCTAAAGATTCTGATGGTGCTTCTAGTACCCGTTAGCGGCGCAGCCCGAGGCGTGCGATCAGGGCGCGATACTGCTCCACGTCGTTGCGCTGGATGTACTGCAACAGCCGCTTGCGGCGGCCTACCAGCTTCAAAAGGCCCCTGCGGGAATGATAATCGTGCTTGTGGGTGCGCAGGTGCTCTGTGAGGGACTTGATCCTCTCGGTGAGCAGCGCGACCTGGACCTCCGAGGAGCCCGTGTCTCCCTCGTGGGCCTGATACTGCTGAATGGTCGATTCCTTGTTTTCCGCTACCGCCAACTTCCTGCTCCTCTTCTTACTCTCTTCGTTTGCTTTGTCTAAACAGTCTCTAGATTATGCGTATGCTACCACAGGTATCAAACCCTAGGGTGCCCCCTCCTCCAGTTCCCGGGCCCGCTCCACGTCGCGTGAGATCTGGGTCTTTAGCTCCTCTAATCCCGAGAACCTCTGCTCCCCCCTGAGCCTCCCGGTAAAACCCACCTCAACCGTCTCACCGTACAGGTCGCCGTCGAAGTCCAGCAGATGGGCCTCGATGCGATTCTCCCGGCGGTCGAAGGTGGGCGCGGTCCCGACGTTGGTGCAGGCCCCGTAACGCTCTCCGCCGGGTAATTTCGCATACCCGGCATACACTCCGCGAGCGGGGACGAGAACTCTCGGGTCAGGGGCCAGATTCGCGGTGGGGAAACCTATAGTGGCCCCGCGCTGGTCTCCGGTTACCACCTCGCCCCGCACGGCATACGCGCGGCCCAGGAGGCGCGAGGCACCGAGAACGTCTCCCTCCGAGACCAGCTCTCTTATGCGGGAAGAGCTGATCTCGCCTCCATCCCCTCCCCAGGCGTGCATCGGCACAGGGTAGGCGTCGCCGCCGCTTTTCTGGAGGCTTCCCGCAAGCTCCCGTATCCCGCCCGACGCCTTGTGGCCGAAGCGGAAGTTCTCCCCGACCACGACCGCCGAGGCCCCGAGACCGCCGACCAGCACGTCCTCCACGAACTCCTCCGGCCCCTTCCGGGATAGCTCGGCGTCGAACGGGATCACGAACACCTCGTCTACTCCACAACCCAGAAGTAGCTCGCGTCTAGTCTCGGGCGCAGTTAGCAGCCAGGGCTCGGTGCCGGGCCGGATTACGGCCCTCGGATGGGGATCGAATGTCGCCGCCACGACCCTCCTGCCGCTCTCGCGGCCAACCTCTAGCGCCCGCCGAATAACGGCCTGATGTCCGAGATGTACCCCGTCGAAGTTCCCGAGGGCGACCACCACGCTCCCGACCCGATCTACCCCGCGCAAAGCACCGCTTCGGGCCGGGCCGTTCCCTCTTGCGCGCGGTAGATCGCGAGTAGCTCCCCGGCGTGCTCGACGCGGAGCGCCTCTCCCTCTCCGGCAGGGCCGGCGCCCGCGAGTGGCTTCCCGTCGGCAACCCGGTGGCAGTCACCGGCGTCCACCTCCATCGCCGGCAGGTGAGATACCACCTCCCGCATGGGCCTCAGCCGGGCCGGGACCTCCTTATCGGACAGCTCGTCCGGCGTAACCGCGTCCCTCACGCCCAATTTGCCGACCGTGGTGCGGCGCAGCGCGGTGAGGTAGGCATCCGAGCCCGCTGCCTGGACGAGGTCCGAGATCAGGGTCCGCACATAGGTCCCGCTGCCGCAAGAGACCTCGAAGGTCGCGGTGCTCTCGGCAGCGTCGTAGGCGGTAAGTTGTATGGAGTACACGGTTGCCGTCCGGACCTCACGCTCGACGGTCTCCCCCCGGCGATGCGCTTTATACAATCGCTCCCCACCGACCTTCACGGCGGAAGCCATCGGCGGAAGCTGCCGTATCTCGCCGGTAAACTCCGGCAGCATGGCCCGTATCTCGGCCTCCGTCGGAACAGAGCCACCTAGCTCGGTGACCTCGCCGTCAGCATCGAGGCTGTCCGAAGCCGCCCCGAGCCTCGCCGTGGCCGTATAGGACTTATCCAGGTCTGTGACGTAACGTGAGAGTCGGGTCGCCCGGCCTAATAGCAGCACCTGGAGCCCCGAGGCCATCGGGTCCAGCGTGCCGGTGTGCCCGATCTTGACGCCCTTTTTCTTCGGCAGCAGACGCTTCACCAGGGCGACCGCCTTCGCGCTACTAACTCCAGTTGGCTTGTCCAGTAGGAGCGCCCCGGTATACGCCGCTATCTCGGCGGTGTCCGCTACCTCGACCCCTTACCGTCCAAGTTCACCACGCCGTCGAGCTTCTCAAGGAGCTCTTCGCGGGCCTCGGCGGGCGTTTTAGGGGTGGTGTAACCGGCTGCGAGCCGGTGCCCGCCACCGCCGAAGGTGCGCGCGATCTCGGCCACGTCCACACTCTCCGAGCGGAGGCTGCCCTTGGTGCCCTCGGGAACCTGGCGCAGGTGGGCGACCAACTCGACGCCCTGCACCTTGCGCAGGCTGTCTATGGACTCCTTGGAGTCAAGCTCTGTGGCCCCGGCCCGCTCGTAGTCACCGTCGTCCACGGTCGAGATCAAGGCTTCCCCGTAGCGCCGGGCGTTGGCCATAGAGAGCCCGACTATGTTGACCTGCTGTATGGTGCCGGTGCGGTTGATCCTGTCGTCCACCTCGGCGGGCACGACCCCGGCGCGCAAGAGCTCGGCGACCAGCTCGTGCATCGCGGGGGAGGTATTGCGAAAGCGGAAGCCGCCCGTATCCGTATACACCCCGGCGTAGATCGCCTCGGCGGCATCGCGCTCGATCTCCACGCCGAGCAGCGGGTACAGGCTCGCCACGACCTCGGCGCTACCGGCGGCGTTGGCGTTTACCAGGTTATAGTCGCCGTAGAGCGGGTTGTCCTCGTGGTGGTCGAGGTTCAGCCCGACGTGCTCGTGGTCCACCCCAACCCTATCCTGCCGGGAGGTATCCGTCACGAGCAAGGTACGGCCGTCGTCCGGCAACTCGGTCAGGACCTCGTCCGGCGGCAGCCAGCTAAGGTAGCCCGGGACGGGCTCGCGGTGGCAGATCACGGCGTCTGCCCCCAGGGCGCGCATCAGGTACAGCATTGCCACAGACGAGCCGATGGCGTCGCCATCCGCCCCGACGTGGGTGCTGATGGCGACCTTGTCCAGCTCGCGCAGGTAGTCGGCTACCTCCTGCGGCGCGTTACTCGCTACTGCCTGCTGCGTCCTCTCCTGCATCTTCTCTAACCTCCCTGAGGGCTTCGTCTATCCTGGTGGCGTGCTCGACCGCCGGGTCCGGCTCGAACGAGATCCGGGGCGTCCGCCTGAGGCGTGTCCGCGACCCGACCGCGGATTGTAGCCGTCCGGCGGAGCTTTGCAGCCCCTCTGCAACCTCCCGCTCGTCGCCGCCGGAGAGCGTGCTGTAGTAGACCTTCGCGTGTGCCAGGTCCGGGCTGACCTGCACCCCGGTAACGGTGACGAGGCCCTGTATCCTGGGGTCGGAGAGGCCGTCGAGGTGGTCTCCGGCGATCTCCTTGATCTGGGACTCTATCTTTCTCGTGCGGCTCGACCCCGCCCCCGAGGCGCTCATAGCTTCACGAACTCCTCTCGCCACTCAACTATCGCCAGGTCGTCGTAGTTCAACAGCGCCCGGCGCACCTCCTCGCGCTTCTCCTCGGCGGAGCCGCGGTCCACAGCCGCCACGGCCAGCTCAACCGAGGCCCGCTGCCAGGATTCCTGGTGATCCGACTCCACCAGCGAGACGTTCTTGCGCCGCAGACGGTCCTTGACCGAGCGGATGATCTTTCGCTTCTCCTTGAGGCTGGAGGCGAAGGGCAGTTCTAACTCCAGCCTCACGACACAGAACACTCGGTCTCTCTAGCGTACGCTGCCGGCAGCCTACCGCTCTATCTCGATCATCTCGAAGAACTCCAGCATGTCGCCCTCTTTGAGGTCGTTGAAGTTCTCGACGCCGATGCCGCACTCGAACTCCTGGCGCACGGAGCGCACGTCGTCCTTGTACCGCTTGAGCGAGGAGAGCGTGCCGGTGTAGATCACGGCCCCGTCGCGCACGACGCGCACGCGGTCGTTGCGGTGGATCTCACCGCTCGTCACGTAGCTACCCGCGATAACGCCGGCGTTCGGCACCCGGAACAGGGCGCGCACCTCGGCAGTACCGTTATCCTGCTCGGCGATTTCCGGCGCGAGCATGCCCTTCATGGCGGCCTCGATGTCTTCGAGCGCCTTGTAGATCACGTCGTAGGTTCGGATCTCCACCTTCTCGCGCTCGGCGACCTGCTTTGCCGTGGTCGTCGGCCTTACGGAGAAACCGATCAGGATCCCGTCGCTGGCCGAAGCCAGCATCACGTCAGAGTCGGTCAGCGCACCCACTCCTGAGCGCACGATGTTGACCCGCACTTCCTCGGTGGAGAGCTTGGTGAGAGACTCCTTGAGAGCCTCGACCGAGCCCGCGACGTCCGCCTTGATGACCAGGTTCAGGTCCTGGACGCCGCTGTCGCTGACAAGCTGCTCCAGCGAGCGGCGCGGACCGGCCTCGGCAAGCTCCTGACGCCTGAGCGCGGCCTCGGCCTGCTCGGCCCTGCCACGGGCCTCCCGCTCGTGCTCCACGACCTCGAACCGGGTACCCGCCTCCGGAACACCGGAGAGACCCAGTATCTCCACGGGAGACCCCGGCACCGCCTCTTTCACCCGAGCCCCGGTGTAGTCGAGCATCGCCCTGACCCGCCCGTAAGAGGAGCCCGCGAGCACCACGTCGCCTTTCTGGAGGGTCCCGCGGTTCACGAGCAGTGTCGCAACCGGACCCCGGCCCGGGTCCCGCTCACCCTCTATGACGTACCCGCTGGCCTCGGCCTTGGGGTTCGCCTTCAGGTCCTCGAGCTCGGCCACGATCAGGAGGTTTTCGACGAGGTCTTCTATCCCCTCGCCGGTCTTGGCGGAGACGGCCACGGTCACCGTGTCGCCGCCGTAGGCCTCCGGCACGAGCTCACGCTCGGATAGCTCACCGTACACCCTATCCGGGTTGGCGTTCGGGACGTCTATCTTGTTCAGCGCCACCACTATCGGCACGCCGGCGGCCCGGGAGTGCTCTATGGCCTCCTCGGTCTGGGGCATGATACCGTCGTCGGCGGCGACCACGAGCACGACCACGTCGGTGACCCGCGCGCCACGCGCCCGCATCTCGGTGAACGCCTCGTGGCCCGACGTGTCTATGAAGGTGACCCGCTTGCCGTTGCTCTCGGCCTGGTACGCGCCGATGTGCTGCGTGATGCCTCCGGCCTCGCCCTCGGCCACGGCCTCGCGCCGGATACGGTCCAGGAGCGAGGTCTTGCCGTGGTCCACGTGGCCCATGACGGTAACGACCGGCGGCTTCTCTTCGAGGTCCTCCGGCGAATCCTCGACGACCTCCTCGGGCACCGGGTCGGATACGGCCCCGATCTCCACCTCCGCGCCGAGTTCATTCGCCACCAGCTCGATCTCATCCGGCGAGAGAGTCTGGGTGACGGTCTTCATCTCGCCCAGGGAGAAGAGTATGGAGACGATCCTGGCCGGAGCCACGCCCAGAGCATCCCCGATGTCGGAGACGGTCGCGCCGGGCTCTACCCGCACGGCGCTCGAAGGGGCTTCCGCAGGCTCCTCCGCCTCCGGCCTCTCGCTCTTGGCGGCGGGCTCCTGCCCCGGGTCCTTCGGGGCTGCGGGGGCCGCGGCCGCCTTGGGGGACCGGTTGGTGGCGCTGGAGTCTATGACCACCCTGCGCCGCTTGCGGCCCTTGTCTTTCTGGCCTTTCTGGCCGCTCTGGCTTTTCTGGCCGCTCCCGTCCGACGGCGTCGCGGGCTGCTGCGCCTCCGCGGCGGCCTGCTCCTCGACGGACGCCTCGTTCGGAGACTCTTCCAACTTGCCTACACGCTCGGCCTTCTGGGCCTTCTCGGCCTCTTTCTGCTGGGCCGTGGTTCGCCCATTACCGGCGGCGTCCTGCCGGTCCGTGTCGGGCTTTACGGCCTGATGCACGGTCTCTTCGTCGTCCAGCGTGGTGGCACCGTTCGGCCCATTGTCGGCCGGCTCGCCATCCGTCCCGAACAACCTGGCATAGGTATCGTCCTCGACGGTGGCGAAGTGGTTCTTCACCTCTATACCGGCATCTTGCAGCCGTCCCATGACCTCTTTGGTACCAAGGGACTGTTCTTTTGCTATCTCGTATACGCGCTTACTCATCCGCTACCCCCTGCGAACCTTCGACCAGGCCCTCAAACTCGACGGCCTGAGCCTGGTGAGAGGGTATACCGCAGAACAGTGAACCGGCCAGCGCGGTGTTGGCGCAGCGCCGGCCGTTTGATAGGACCGCCCTGCAACGGTGCAGCGCGGAGTCCTCCTCGGGCTCCCAGCCCTCCTCCTCGGTCTCGTAGTCTGTGGCCTGGCTTTCGGGTTTTATGTCTATCTTCCAGTCGGAGAGCTTGACGGCGAGGCGGGCATTCTGCCCCTCTCTGCCGATGGCGAGCGAGAGCTGATCGTCCGGGACGATAACCTCGGCCTGCTGCTCTTCCTCATCCAGGTAGACCTCACGCACCCGAGCCGGTGAGAGCGCCTTGGCTATAAAGCGCGCCGGGTCCGGGTCCCACTGGATTATGTCTATCTTCTCGTTACGTAGCTCGCTCACGACCGCCCTCACGCGGCTGCCGCGCGGCCCGACGCAGGCTCCGACCGGGTCTACCCCGGTCTCGTTGGAGTGTACGGCGACCTTCGAGCGCAGCCCCGCCTCGCGGGCCACGGCCTTGACCTCCACGAGCCCGTCGTGGATCTCGGGCACCTCGAGCTCGAAGAGCCCCTGGAGTAGCCCCTCGTGGCGGCGGCTAACGGTGAGCGACGGCCCGCGGCCGGGCTCCCGGATCTCCAGCAGGTACACCTTTATGCGCTGGCCGTTCTCGTAGCGCTCGGTCGGGACCTGCTCGCCCGGAGGCAGCATGGCCTCTACGCGGCCGAGGTCCACCAGCGTCATCCGCCGGTGTGACTGCTGCACGATGCCGGTGACGATGGCGCCCATGCGGCCGCCATACTCCTCCATGAGCTGCTCGTTGTGGATCTCGTTCAGCCGCTGGTAGAAGTTCTGGCGCATGACGTTGGCCAGCATCCGGGTGAGGTCTGGCGGGGTAACGTCCTCGCCGTCTTTCGTCACCACCATGTGGCCGGTCTCGTCGTCTATCGTGACCTCTGCGCCCTCGACGGCGTCCTCACGGTTCTCGTAAGCCGCCAGCAGCGACTCCTCCAAGACGCTCCGCACCGTCTCGAAGGGTATACCCTTGTCTCGTTCTATCTCTTGTAGTGCGCCTAGTAACGCTGTGTTCATGCTTGTATGTCCTCTCTGAGGTAAGCCCGGGTTACGGAGCCGAACGGCAACTCCACTTCCGCTCCCCCCTCCAAGAGTTTTAGGACGAAGCTCGACTCCCCGGTTCTGTGTATCGTGCCGGTGAAGTTACGCTGTCCGTTTATGGGCTCGCCGACCTTTATCTTTGCCTCGTGTCCCTCGAAACGCCTGAAGTGATCCGGCTTGGTCAGCGGCCGCTCTATGCCGGGAGAGGAGATCTCGACCGGCCCGTCGAATCCGGCCCCGTCGAGCGCCGGTCCGACCGTGGAGGCGAGCCGGGAGCAGTACTCGTGGTCCACCTCGCCGCCTTCCCGGTCGACGAGCAGCGTCAACGCGGGACCCCCGGAGAAACGAGCCTCTACGAGCTCCGCCTCCTCGGGCAACGACTCTTCGACGACCTGAGCCAGCCTCTCCAACCGTGCCGTACCTTCTCACCTCGCTTTTCGGGATCTTCGTGATCCGCTTTGATCCGCTTCTAACCACCGTTTTCAGACGTTAAAAAAGCAACGGGTCCGAAGACCCCTTGCTCCGTCCAACGCTTAGATTATACAGCAGCGGCACCCAGTTACAATGAGGCGGGACACTACAGAGCGCACGGCCCGAAGCTACGTCATAGCCGGTTCGCCCGCTACCGTTATCCCCCTAGGGGCTACTTCCAGCCGTCCTTCTCTATCTCCTCGAAGAGGGCGTCGAAGACCTCGTCGGGCTTTACCTTGCGGAGTTCCTGGCCCTTGGTGAATATGAGGCCGTAGTCTTTGCCGCCAGCTAGGCGGGGCTCAAGAACGAATCCGCGCCGGTCACCTTCTCCGGCACGTTAAGGGTGCCGTGCCTCTTCATCCACTCATCGAAGGCCGCGAGCGCGACGAACTCCAGACCTAGGGGATGATCCTCCGCGTCCAGGTCGGCGTAGACGCCTTCTTCCAACTCTATAGTTCGGCTCACCCGGCCATCATCGAGCCTTATATACAGTGCATCGGCCTCGTTATCGAACTCGAACCTCACGAGCCTGACCTTCCTCCAAGTCTATTGCACTAACAATTCTAGCATCGGTTTCAGTCTCAAGGGTGTCTACGAAGACTATACGTAGGAGCCTTCCACCTTCAAACACGTCCTCTGAGACTCGTTTGCCGTAACTCGGGTAGGTGAGATCGGGGTTATTCAGCACACGTAGAACGTCCGATTCCTGAACACCCCGCTCCTCCATCCGTATCAGCGCATGGCGAGTGTAGCTCAGCCGCTCATACGCCACGGCTAAGGGGCCTCTGGCTTACTTCCAGCCGTCCTTCTCTATCTCCTCGAAGAGGGCGTCGAAGACCTCATCGCGCTTTACCTTGCGCAGTTCCTGGCCCTTGGTGAATATGAGGCCGTCGTCCTTGCCGCCGGCAACGCCGTAGTCCGCGTCCCGGGCCTCGCCGGGACCGTTCACGATGCAGCCCATCACGGCGACGGTGAAGTGATCCTCGTAGTGCTTGAGCTTCTCCTCGACCTGCGCTGCGACGCCTATTACGTCGAAGCCCAAGGTGCGGGCGCAGGAGGGGCAAGCTATGACGTTCGGGCCCCGGTGCCGGAGGTCGAGCGCGCCCAGAATCTGGTACGCGACCGGTATCTCCTCGACCGGGTCCTCGGCGAGCGAGATGCGGATGGTATCCCCGATACCGTAGGGCAGGAGCTGACCCAGGGCCGCCGAGCTCTTTATAGCGCCGGGCAGCTTGGTGCCGGCCTCCGTGACGCCGAGGTGGAGCGGGGCGTCCGAGTGCTCGCGGAAGCGGCGGTTGGCCTCGACCATCTCCGGGACGTGGCTGGCCTTCAGCGAAACCTTGAATTCGTAGAAGCCCATCTCCTCGGCGATCTCGACCTTGTGGAGCGCGCTGGTTACCAGCGCCTCCTCCTTGGGTAGATCCCAGTACCGCTTCTCGACCGAGCCGGAGTTGACCCCGATGCGCATCGCCGTACCGGTCTCCTGACACTTCTCTATGACCTGGCGGTAGCGGTCGTCCTTGCCGATGTTACCGGGGTTTATGCGCACGCAGGCCGCGCCCGCGTCGGCCGCGCCGAGGGCCATCCGGTAGTCGAAGTGGATGTCGGCTATCAGGGGGACCGGGGAGCGGTGTACGATCTCCCGGAAGCCTTCGAGCGCCTTGGAACCGTTTACCGAGACGCGCACAAGCTCGGCCCCGGCGGAGTTCATGTCGTAGATCTGCTGCACCGTGGCCTCTACGTCGTTGGTCATGGTGTTTGTCATGGTCTGCACCGCGACCTGCGCGCCACCCCCGATGGGCACTCCGCCGACCGAGATCTGACGGCTCGTTACCGGCCTCTCGCGTACCGCTGTCTCAGACATCTCTCTCCTCGAATGCGCTTATCAGGGGGTTTCTACTGCGGAATGAACGGCTGTCCCGTAATAATTTTACTAATATCCGCGTAGGTTGCGAACAAGAACAACGTCACGAACAGCATCAGCCCGACCGTGGCGACCTTGTTCATCGTCTCCTCGGTTATGGGCTTGCCTCTGAGCTTCTCCGCGGCTATGAACAGCAGATGCCCGCCGTCGAGCGGCAGTACGGGTAGCAGGTTCATTATTCCCAGAACGATGCTGATTATCCCGAGGAACGTTAGCGCGTTGAGGGTTCCGATGGAGATCACCTCGCTGCCGACCGCCGTAATCCCCACGGGGCCGTTGATGTTATTGAAGAAGTCGAGCTGGCCCGTGGCAAGCTGATACAGCCCGTTGAGGTAGGTGACTATGAAGTCGCCGGTCATCTGGGTGCCCTGCCAGAGTGCGACAAACGGGGAATGACTGACCTCGGTGGCGGTGGGCCTTATGCCGACTAGCGCCTCGTCCGAGGCCTTGGAGACGGCTCCGAGCTCTCCGGTAACGGTGTTACGCTCGCCGGCGCGCACGTATGTCAGGGAAACCTCTTCGCCGGCGCTCCGGGAGCTCAGGGCCTCGTTGAACCCCTCCCAGTTCTGGAAGCTCTGGCCGTCAAGAGCAACGACGCGGTCCTGTTTCTCCAGCCCGACCTCTTCGGCCATCGTGCCCGCCTGTACCTGGCTTACTTCTGGCTCGATCTGCGTGGGCACGCCCTGAATGGCCTGCAGGCCCGAGAAAAGTAACAACGCGAAAAGCAGGTTCACGCCGGGCCCGGCGAAGATGATCAAGGCTCGCTTCCACCCGGCCTTCGCATAGTAGGTGTCCGGGGCAGGCTCCGCGTCCCCCCCGTCCCTCTCCGGTTCCGGCGGCACGAAGTCTTCCTCACCCTCCAGCCACGTCATGCTCCCGGAGTGGGCCTCCTGGGAGCCGGCCTTCCGGGAACGGGCCTCCTCGAAACGCGAGTCCCGACGGTCACTCGGAACCTCGCTATCTCCCATCCCGGCTATCTTGGCAAAGCCTCCCAGGAGTATTAGGCGAAAAGAGTAGGTGGTCTTGCCGAGCTTTTTCTGCACCAGCGGGGGGCCGAAGCCGATTGCGAACTCCGGGACGCGGACGCCGAAGGCTTTGGCGACGAGCATGTGGCCCATCTCGTGGATGAAGATCAAGAATATAAGGCCCAGAATGGCTACGACTATGGTCATCGGCGCGCCTCTCCGCGGCTCTCGCGCAGCGGGGTGCTTTCGAGCGCGGCCTCGCGGGCGCGGCGGTCTATCTCGTTTACCGCCTGCAGGCTCTTCAGGTTGTCCGCGCTACCAAAGTTCGGCACCCGCTCAAGTACCTCCTCGATCACGTCCGCTATCTCGGGGAATTCTAACGCGCCGTCCAGGAACCTCTCCACGGCGACCTCGTTGGCGGCGTTCAGGGCGACCGGGTAGGCTCCGCCGGCCTTTCCGGCCTCGACCGCGAGCGGCAGGCACCGGAACACGTCGCTGCGGGGCTCGGCGAAGGTCCAGGTCGCCTCGAAAGAGACCGGCTCCGCGCCAACGTCCGCCCGCTCCGGGTAGAGCATGCCGTAGGAGATCGGGAGCCTCATATCCGGCTGGGCGGCGTGGAGAACCGCCGAGCCGTCCTCGAATACGACGCCGCCATGGACCACGGACTGCCGGTGTACGACGACCTTCACCCTATCGTACGGCACGCCGAAGAGGTGATGGGCCTCCATTACCTCCAGGCCCTTGTTCATCATCGTCGCCGAGTCTATGGTCACCTTGCGGCCCATCTCCCAGGTCGGGTGCTTGAGGGCATCTTCCGGCCCCGCGTGGTTCAGCCTCTCCTGGGGCGTCTCGAAGAACGGGCCGCCGGAGGCGGTCAGCAGGATCTGGCTCACCTCCCTCTCGTGCGTCCCGTGCAGGCACTGAAAGATGGCGGAGTGCTCGGAGTCCACGGGGATCAGACGGCTCTCAGGGCTCCCGGCGGGGCCTCCCGCGAGCTCCATGACCCACTCCCCGGCGGCGACGAGCGACTCCTTGTTGGCAAGCGCCACCGTATTCCCGCTCTCAAGGGCTTCCACGGTGGCGGCGAGCCCGGCGAAGCCGACGATGCCGTTCAGGACCACGTCCACGTCCAGGCTGGCGAGGCGCACCGCGGAGCCGGGTCCGAGGGCGGCGCGGTAGCTCATGGCATCGAGGTCCGAAGGCGAGCCCTTTTCGAGCGCGACGTACTGCGGGGAGAACTCCTCGGCCTGGGAGCGCAACAGCTCTGCGTTGGAGTGTGCGGCGAGCGCGACCACCTCGAAAAGGTCAGGGTGGGTCCGGATCACATCCAGCGCCTGCCGGCCTATGGAACCAGTCGAGCCGAGTATGGCGACGCGGCGCTTCAGCTTGCCACCGGATCTGTCTCGTGTAGGTAGGGAAGATAGCTCATACAAGCAGGAAGATGTAGTATACCGCGGGCGCGGTAAAGAGCAGGCTATCTATCCGGTCCAGCATGCCGCCGTGCCCGGGCAGGGTGTTTCCGAGATCCTTTATCTCCATCATGCGTTTCAACAAGGACTCGAACAGGTCTCCGCTCTGGGAAAACACCGAGACCAGGGCCCCGGCGAGGACCGCCTGTAGCGGCGACAGCCCCAGCGCGTAGTAGCCGACGACCCCGACGGCCCCCATCGTGAGCACCAGACCTCCGAGGCCTCCCTCGATGGTCTTTTTGGGGCTGAGACTCGGGAACATGGCGTGGCGTCCGAACAGACGCCCGGCGAAGTAGGCGCCGGAGTCCGAGACCCAGGGGCCGACGACGGCGATCAGGATCAGGATCACCCCATCCTCGGCGCGGACGATGAGCGCGGCCATCGCCATCGGGGCCCCGACCCACAAAGCCATCAACATTAAAGCCAGCAGGGCGCGCAGCGTGCGGGCCTCTGGACGCCCGGCAAGACAGAGAAGCGTCCAGGGCAGGACGAGCACCACCCCGCCGAGCACACCGCCGGCCCCGAAGGGCACGGTGAGCGCCACCGGAAAGATCCCGGCGCCCAGCGCCGCGGTAAACGGCAGGGGGTTGAGGGCCTGCGAAAGCTCGTAAGCGGCGAGCGCCACGACCACCAGCACTAGCGCGAGCACCGTCCACCGTCCGAGCAGCAGGGCCCCGAGTACCACCGGAGCGAGGATAAGAGCGGTGGCTATTCGCCACCTCAGCACCTCTGAAACCTCTCAAACTTCTCAAAACCCTCAAGAACTTCAAGCACCCCACTCCACCCGCGCTAGACCCCTCCCCGGCGCCGGGACCGGGAGGCGTAGGACTCGATGGCCGTGAGGAACTCCTCGGCTGAGAAGTCCGGCCACAGGGTCTCGGTTATGTAGAACTCGGCGTAGGCTATCTGCCACAGGAGGAAGTTTGAGACCCGGAGCTCACCGCTGGTGCGGATCACGAGGTCCATCTCGGACGCCTCGGGGGCGTACAGGTAGCTCGCGAAGGTCTCCTCGTCCACCTCCGAAGGGTCTATGCCGGCGGACATCATGCGCCGCGTGGCGTCCACGAGCTCCGAGCGCCCGCCGTAGTTGAGCGCGATGTAGACGTCGAGGTCCTGGTTTGCGGCGGTCATCTCCTCGGCCTCGCGGGCGGAGGTGCGGATCCTCTCCGGGAGCCGGTCGGTCCGCCCGACGAACCTCAGGCGCGCGCCGCGCTCGTGCAGCTCGGGGACCTTGGTCTTCGCCTTCTCTATAAACAGGCTCATCAGCCCGGAGACCTCGTCCTCGGGACGGGTCCAGTTTTCGGTCGAGAACGCGTACAGGGTCAGGGAGCGCACCCCGGCCCGCCCGGCGGCCTCCAGCACCGGGGTCAAGACCTCCACCCCGGCCCGGTGCCCCGCAGAGCGCGGCAGCCAGCGCTTTCTCGCCCAGCGGCCGTTGCCGTCCATTATGAGGGCGACGTGCCGGGGCACGTTTGCGCGCTCGATGCGACTCAGCACCCTCTCTGCGGGCTCCGGGAGCTCTGGACGATTCTTGCGGGTGGACTCCACCCTACACCTCCGAGAGCTCTGACTCTTTGTCGGAGAGAGCCTCGTCTATGCGGGAGACGTACTTGTTGGTGAGCCTCTGCAACTCCTCCCCGGCGCGACGCTCCTCGTCCTCGGAGATGTCGCCCTCCCGGGAAAGCTCGGAGATGTCCTTGAGCTCATCACGGCGGACGTTACGCACCGACACCCGCGTGTCCTCGGCCATGCCGCGGGCGCGTTTGATCATGTCCTTGCGCCGCTCCTCGGTGAGCTCCGGGATCGGGAGGCGGATGATCTTGCCGTCATTCTGCGGGTTCAGACCGAGATCCGCGTTCTCGATGGCCCGCTCTATGTCCTTGGAGGTGGAGGGGTCGAACGGGGTAACGGTCAGCAGCCGCGCCTCGGGGACGCTGATGTTGGCGACGGTGTTCAGGGGCATGCGGGAGCCGTAAGCCTCCACCTCCACCCGGTCGAGTATGGAAGAGTTCGCCCTGCCGGTGCGGATGCTGGCGAAATCCCGCCGCAAGGACTCCATCGCCCCCTGCATCCGGCGCTCGGCGGCCGTAAGGTCAACGTTCTCCGACATATCAACCTCTCCTGTTCAGACTGGGCCCGTCTATCGCGCCTATCCGCACCTAGCCGTCGCTCACGTCTTTAGCGTCCTTGGTGTCTCCTGGGCTCCAGACCAGAGATCCCACCTGCTCACCTTCGAGTATCCGGCGTAGATTGCCCTGCTTCAGTATATCGAAAACGACTATCGGGAGCCGCTCCCCGGAGAGCAGCGTGGCGGCCGTGTGATCCATGACGGCGAGGTTCTTCGAGAGCAGATCCATATACGATAGCCGGGCGATGTGCGTCGCGTCATCGTGGATTCGGGGGTCGCGGTCGTAGACGCCGTCCACCCGGTTCTTGGCCATGAGCATCGCATCGGCCCCGATCTCCAGAGCCCTAAGAGCCGCCCCCGTGTCGGTGGTAAAGAAAGGGTTTCCGGTGCCGGAGGCGAAGATCACGACCCGCCCCTTCTCCAGGTGCCGTATGGCCCGGCGGCGAATGTAGGTCTCGGCGACCTCCTGGATCTGGATCGCAGACTGCACCCGCGTGTCCACGTTCCGGCCTTCGAGCGCGGCCTGCAGGGCGAGCGCGTTTATCACCGTCCCGAGCATCGCCATGTAGTCGGCGGTTGCGTCCTCGATGCCGAGGCTCGACGCGACCTGAGAGCCCCGGAATATGTTTCCGCCGCCGACGACCACGGCAAGCTCCGCGCCGGCCTCCACGCCCTCCATGATCTGGACCGCCGTGGAGTCCAGGGAGCCGGGGTCTATGCCGTAGCCCTCCGGCGGCGCCAGGCTCTCGCCCGAGATCTTCAGCACCACCCGACGCATCGCACCGGGCGAGCCTCCGCCCTCCACCTCGTCTCCCCGCAGAGTCTCCCCGCTCAACTCCCGTCGTCCCCGCTCTCGCTGCTCTCGCTGCTCGCGATACTTTTACTACAGCTCGTAGCGGACGAAGCGGCGGATAACGACGTTCTCGCCCACGGCGGCGATGGTCTCCTGCAGAAGCTCGCCGACCGTATTGTCCTCGTCCTTGACGTACGGCTGGGTCAGAAGGGCGCGCTCGGCGATCCACTTGTCCATCCGCCCGTCAACGATCTTCTGGGTCACGTTCTCGGGCTTGCCCATCTCGGCGGCCTGCTTCTCGACCGCCGAACGCTCTTCGGAGAGCTGATCCTCCGGTATATCCTCCGGCGCGACGCAGAGGGGGTTCATGGAGGCGATGTGCAGGGCCACGTTCTTGACGAAGCCCCTGAACTGCTCCGTGCGGGCGACGAAGTCCGTCTCGCAGTCCACCTCCACCAGCACCCCGACCTTGCCGTTGAAGTGGATGTAGGACTCTATTAGGCCCTCGTGTACCTCACGGGAGCTCTTCTTTGCGGCGGTCGCCTTGCCTTTCTCCTTGAGCGACTTCCGCGCACCGTCAAGATCCCCGTCGGACTCCTCCAGGGCGTTCTTGACGTCCATCATCCCGGCGGAGGTCTCCTCCCGGAGCTGCTTTATCTTCTCCATCGTGCTAGCCATGTATCAGAAACCTAGCCCTTCTCGTTCTCTTCCGCCCCGGCGTTCTCCTCGCCGTCCTCGCTACTCTCATCGGTTCCGCCACTCTCGTCAGTTACGCCGGCTCCGTCTGTTCCGTCGGTTTCAGAGGTCTTGGAATCCTCGGAAGCCTCGCCGCTGGTTTCCTCGCCTATGGGCGGGACCTCTGATTCTCCCACCTCGGGATCGGCCTGCTGCTCGGCGACCACCTCGCTGTCCGGCTTGGCCGGGGCGCTCTGGACACCGCCGACGTCCGCCGGGTCTCCGCCTAGGGGCCCGGTGCCTCCGGGGCGCTCGGCCTCGTCTTGGACGTAGGAGGCGCGGGCGCTGGCGCTGACCTCGTCCTCCTCGGTGGCCGAGCTCTGATCGGCGACGCTCTCACTGACGAGTGCGGCCTCGACGGCCGGCGGGATGGGCCGGTCCTCGGCCGGTACCTCGTCCTCTCCCTTGCCTTCTAGCACCGCGTTGGCCACCAGCTTGGCTATAAGGTTTATGGACCGGATCGCGTCGTCGTTGCCCGGGATCACGTAGTCCACGACCTCGGGGTCGCAGTTGGTGTCCGTCAGCCCTATAACCGGTATGCGCAACCGGTTGGCCTCCTTGACCATCAGCTCCTCGCGCTTGGGGTCTATCACGAACAGCGCGCCCGGCAGCCGCTCCATCGTGGTCAGACCGGCGAAGTTGCGCCGCAGCTTCTGGTACTCGCGGTTAAGCGCGAACCAGTCGCGGCCAGACCGCTGCTCCTCGGGGGTCTCCTCGACCCGGTTCGCGAGGTTAACGAAGTACCTTATGCGCGGCTGGATGGTCTGGAAGTTCGTCAGCATCCCGCCGATGTAACGTTCCGCCACATATGGCTGGCCGGAGCGCATCGCTTGCTCGGCGAGCGTGAGCTGCGCCTGCTTCTTGGTCCCGACGAACATCACGTCCCGGTCCGCGGCAGCTATGTCCCGCACGAACGAGAGCGCCCGGTCCAGGAGGGTAATGCTCTGATCCAGGTCTATTATGTGTATGCCGGCGCGCTCGGCGAAGATGTAACGGTGCATCTTGGGGTTCCACCGCTTTGCCTGGTGCCCGAAATGCACGCCAGCTTCCAGGAGTTCCCGGACGCCGACCTGCTGCGTTGTCGTCATGCTCTCCAAATCTACTTCCTTTCAGGTGGTTGATCCTCCGCCCGCCTATCGCAATCCGCCGAGTCTTTTGACTTCGCGGACCACCACCTGGGCCCTCCGGGGACCCTTCTACGGGCGTGTGTAGTAGAAACCTGGCAGATGGTAGCACAACCCACCGCGACGCTTCCAAGACTCTCCCAAGATATTCGGATGATATTCGACTTGCTTGACCCATGTCCGGCTGCGCCCGGTCTACGAGGGAGTGTCCCGAGCGAGATAGGAGAGGGTTACGCCAAGGATCATCCGCTCCGCAGGAGCTGACGGTCCATGAGCCTGTCGCGGAGCTTTTTGAGCGCCTGGCTCAGTATCTGGGAGATTCGGCCTTCGGTAAGCTCCAGGGCGCGGCCTATCTCCTTGAGGGTAAGCCCCTCGTAGAAGTAGAAGGTGGCCACGATCCGCTCCTGCTCTTTGAGCCCCTCGATGGCTCGTGAGAGCTGCTCGCGGAGGTCGGCCCGCTCCGCCTCCGACTGGGGGTCACGGGCTCCGTGGTCGATGACGAAGGTCTGGAACTCGGCCCCGAGCCCCCCGTCCACCTCCAGCCTGGAGTCCAGGGAGGAAACCTGCGCCCGGGAATGCTGCCGGAGAAAGTCCCGGTACTCAACGAGACTTACACCGAGCTCGTCTGCTATCTCGCCTTCGGCCGGCGCCCGTCTCAGGCTCTGGCTGAGGCTCGCCTTCACGCGCTCGGCCTCCTGGGCCTTCATCCTGATCCTGCGCGGGACCCAGTCCTCCCGGCGGAGCTCGTCCAGCATCGCCCAGCGGATCTTGGAGATGGCGTAGGTCTCGAACTTGGTGTTACGTCCGGGGTCGTAGGTCTCCACGGCGTCCAGCAGACCCGGGAAGCCCCACGCATACAGATCTTCGTGCCCGATCACGCCGGGCGACCTCGCATATACCCTGCCCGCCACGTACTTCACCAGCGGGGAGTAGTTCACCACCAGCCGATCCCGCAGCCCCTCGACGCGGCGCTCCAGCACGCGGCCCGGGCTCTCCCGGCCATCGAGATCCAGCGCATACAGCTCGCCGCGGATCTCCAGGTACTGCTTCCAGAGCCTGCCCAGAGTATGCTCTCTCACGCCTCTTTCACCTTCCCCTCCTCACGAAGGCTCCAGCGGAGTCCCGAGAGACGTAACCCTTCAACTCCAGCATGGAGAGCGCGGACAGTAGCTCCTCTATCCCGACGCCGCTACGCCGGGAGACCTCATCGGCCCGAGAGGGCTCGAAACCCACCCCCCGCAATGCTTGAGACTCCATATCCCGCAAAGGTTCTCCGTCTCCGGTCGCATCAAGCTGTACTCTGTTTACTCCGTCTACCTCACCCGCTCCGCCCGCTCCGGCCATCTGGAGCCCGGGCTCGAGGGGCGCAATCTCCTCCAAGAACTCCGGTATATCCCACAACACCCCCACGCCGTCGCCTAGCAGCCTGTTCGACCCCCGACACTCGGCCACGCCTATCGGTCCCGGCACGGCCCACACGTCCCTTCCGGACTCGGCCGCGTGACGGGCGGTTATTAGAGCCCCGCTCTTCTCCGCAGCCTCAACCACTACTACGGCCTGGGAGAGTCCCGAGATCACCCGATTCCGGGCCGGGAACCTCCACTGTAAAGGTGCCTCCCCGAGGTAATACTCCGAGACCAGCGCCCCTTTCAGCCTCATCTGCTCGAAAAGCGGGCGGTGCTTTCTGGGGTACACGACGTCTATACCGCAACCCAGCACCCCGACCGCCGGACCACCCGCCGCCAGCGCGCCCTCGTGCGCGGCGGCGTCTATGCCGAGGGCGAGCCCGCTGCCCACGCACACTCCCCGCTCGCCCAGGGCGCGCCCGATCCGGCGCGCGTTGTCTATGCCCGTGGCCGAGGCCCTCCGGGAGCCGACCAGGGACACGACGGGTCCTTCCGGCAGCGCGCCGTCCACGTACAGGGCGGGCGGCGGGTCGGGGATCTCGCGCAGCCGCTCCGGGTACTCTCCGTCGCCCAGGGTAACGGCCCAGATACCGCGCTCATGCAGCGGGGCGAGCATCTCCCGGGCGTCGAACCCGTCCCGAATCTCCTCGAAACCCTGCCGGGCCTTCTGGCTCAGCCTGGCCCGCTCGGCCACCTCTGAGGCCCCCATGCGCGGAACCTCCTCTAACGGGGTCTCCCCGAGCCGGGAGACGAGGCTGGCCCCGGTACGCGCCTGCACGAGCGAGATCAGAAGACACGCCTCCCGCAGCCGGTCGTTCCCGCCGACCGTTTCTCTTCCGGCGTTAGTGGTCAACGAAGCCAGAGCTCCTGTAGTTCAGCGACTCGGCGAGGTGCGCGGCGGAGATGTCTTCCTCGCCGGAGAGATCCGCCACGGTGCGCGCCACGCGCAGCACCCGATCATGGCCCCGGCCCGAGAGCCCCATGCGATCTATGGCGCGGGCGAAGAGCGTCTCGGCGTCGCCGCGCAGGGCGCACGCCTCCTTGAGCGCCCGGCCAGCGAGCGCGGCGTTCGTCACACCCTGACGCCGATGCTGGCGCTCGCGGGAGTCGGAGACCCGCTCCCGGATTCTCTCCGATGACTCCGCGGGCTCCTCGTCCCGGAGCTCCTCGCGCGTCAGGCGCGGCACGTCCACGAAGAGGTCTATCCGGTCCAAAAGCGGCCCGGAGATGCGTCCCTGGTAACGCTCGATCTGGCCCGCCGAGCACCGGCACTGCCGTCGGCGGTCGCCGGAGTAACCGCACGGGCACGGGTTCATGGAGCAGACCAACGTTACCCGCGCCGGATAGGTTAGCGTCGCCGAGACCCGGGAGATGGTCACCTCGCCGTCTTCGAGCGGCTGCCTCAGCACCTCCAGGGTGTTGCGCGAGAACTCCGGGAACTCGTCCAGAAACAGCACGCCCCGGTGAGACAGAGAGACCTCGCCCGGGCTCGGGTTCGTCCCCCCGCCGGCGAGCCCCGAGGTGGAGATGGTGTGGTGCGGTGCCCTGAACGGCCTCTCTCTCACCAGACGTCCGACACCTTCTCCGGCGGCGCTCCGCACCTTCGTGACCTCGACGCTCTCCTCTACCCTAAGGGGCGGCAGTACCCCCGGGAGCCTGCGCGCCAGCATCGTCTTCCCCGAGCCGGGAGGCCCCGTGAGCAGGACGTTGTGCCCGCCGGCAGCGGTCACCTCCAGGGCGCGCTTAGCGTAGCCCTGACCGGCCACGTCGGCGAAGTCCTCGCCTATCTTCGGCATCCCGGCCGAGCCGTTCTCCTCTGGCCGCGGGCCGGCGGCACCATACGTGGGTACCGTGTCATCGTCCGAGAGCACTCCCACCGCATCCTCCAGGCGATCCACGCCGTACACATCCACGCCGGTTATAGAGGCCGCCTCGGCGGCGTTGCGCAGCGGCAGTAGCAGGCTCCCCAGCCCCTGCATCCGGGTGGACTCGGAGATGGAGAGCGCGCCCCGCACGCCGCGCAGCCCGCCGTCCAGCGAAAGCTCTCCGACCACCGCCACCGTCTCTAGCCGCTCGACCGGGACCACCCCCGAGGCGGCCAGAATCGCCAGGGCTATCGGCAGGTCGAACGCGGGCCCTTCCTTGCGGATGCTCGCCGGGGCGAGGTTTACGATCACCTTCTTGCTGGGAAACTTGAACCCGCTGTTGGAGATCGCGACCCGAACCCGCTCCCGGGCCTCCTGCACGGCGGCGTCGGGCAGACCGACGATCGAGAACCCCGGCAGACCGTCGCCGACGTCCACCTCCACCTCAACGGGCAGCGCGTCTATACCAACCAGCGCGAGGCTCCGCGCCCGGCACACGGCCATTAAGACAGCCTCCCTGCGTGTCCGGCGCGGCGCATACTAGCCTCTGGCCACCTTCTACAACACATATAATTCATAATTATCGCATGCATTGTAAAGCAACAATTTCCGGAAGACTAATGTGAGGTTTTACTAAACGTATGCCACGGGGCTTTACGTCTCTCGCTTCACTACAAGCCCGTCCACACCTGGAGCAGCCCGGGATAAGCATTGATGAACGGTGTCAATGGATAATCCAGCGTAGCCTGGACGACCATGAAAGCCTGTAAACGTCTGTAAGTGCCTGTATTCCAGGCTCTCCGCAACCACCTCGCCGGTAACTCATAATGCTCTGGCTCGGCCCACCACCGCCAGAGGAAGACATACCGGCGGACAGCTCTAGAATGCGCCTTCGATGTGCCGCACCTCCGGCTCCGCTCCGCCTTCCTGTATACCCACGACGTCGAAACGGACTTCCTCGAAGCCGGGCTCGCGCTCGGCTATGTACTGCTCGGCGACGGCCCTGATGATCTGTTGCTTACGCGGGGTCACCGCCTCCACCGGCTCGCCAAAGCCCGTCCCCCGGCGCAGCTTGACCTCCAGGAAAACCAGACAATCGCCGTCGCGTAGGATCAGGTCTATCTCCCCGTAGCGAGTGCGGTAGTTGCGCTCGACCAGCTCGTAACCCCGGGCGAGCAGCCTCTGGAGCGCGATGCTCTCGCCCCGGTCCCCGACCCCTCTGGTGCCCCGGCTAGCCGACGTCGCCCGCTACCTCCAGGGCAGCACGTACGGGCGACCAGCTAAGACGATGCGACCTGCAAGGCCCGAACTCCGCCAGCGCCAGCCGGTGCTGGGGCGCCCCATAGCCCTTGTGGCGCTCGAAGCCGTATCCTGTCCTCTCGGCGGCGAGGCTGCGCATCGCGCCGTCTCGCAGCACCTTGGCGACCACGCTCGCCGCCGCGACCGCCGCACTCGACCCGTCCGCCCGTGGGAGAGACTCTATGTTCTCCCCCAGCCGCAGGTTGCCGTCGGCGAGGGCGCAGCCAGAGCCGCCCGCGCGCTCTATGGCCTCTATGGCCCCGCGCAAAGCCTCTTTGTTCGCCGCTCCGACCCCGTGGCGGTCGATCCACCACGCCGGCAGGCTAACCACGGATACCATCTCGGAGGCCGAGATCACCCACGGCAAAAGACCCTCTCTCTTGCGGGGAGAGAGGGTCTTAGAGTCATTCAACCCTTCTATTTCGGTGGCGCTGAGCACCACTGCCGAGGCCAGCAAAGGACCAGCCCACGAGCCTCGCCCCGCCTCATCCGCCCCCGCGAGCGGCGGCCGACGACCATCCCCTACGACCCACGCGGCGTCAAAGGCGTAGAGCGGGCCGCTGTCGGCGAGCCCCAAGTGATCAGGCCGGGAGCTGACGGGCTACCAGGCTCTACTCCGCTCTGGCGGTCCTACTTGGCCTTCTTGACGCGGGCCTTCTTGCCGACCTTCTCCCGGATGTAGTAGATCTTGGACTGCCGCACGTCGCCGCGCGAGACGACCTCGATGCTGGAGATCATGGGCGAATGTATCGGGAAGACGCGCTCCACCGACACGCCAAAGGAGTTCTTGCGCACTATGAAGGTCTCGTTTATGCCCGAGCCCTTACGGCCCAGACACAGACCCTCGAAGCTCTGTATGCGTTCGCGGTTACCCTCGGTAACGCGCTGGTTCACCCGAACCGTGTCGCCGGGACGGAACTGTACGACGTTCTGCTTGAGATTCTCACTCGTTATCATTGTGTAAGGCTCCTCTCGCCGATGCTCTGATACTTTAGGGTATTCCCTGCTGCTTTTTCGTGACCGCTCACGCGATGTAACGTCCTGAATCAACCTCCATCAGGACGTCCTCGTACCTTGCTCCGAGCCAACAGAGCGCCGGCGGGATTCGTCCTCGCGCCAGCGCTGGATCTCGGCATGATTGCCGGATAATAGCACGGCGGGCACTCCGGCTCCATCCCACTGGGCGGGCCGGGTGTACTGCGGCGGCCCGAGCGATCCGGGCTCCGCCTCCGAGAAAGACTCTCCCACGAGGCTTTCGGAGTTGCCGAGCACGCCGTCCAGCAGGCGTATTACAGAGTCGGAGACGGCGGCCGCGGCGATCTCACCACCCGAGAGCACGAAGTCGCCGACGGACACGGCCCCGCTCGATAGCTCCGTCCTGACCCGCTCGTCCAGGCCGCCGTAACGGCCGCAGATCATGGTCAGCCCCCGCCCGCCGGAGAGGCCGCCGGCAAGCTCCCGGGCGTACTCCTGATCGAAGGTGCGACCCCCGGGCTCCGTTACCAGTACCTCGCGGTGCTCGCGAACCTCGCGCGCCCTCACGCCGTAGGCATCCTCCAGGGCGCGGGCGATCACGTCGGCTCGCATCACCATCCCGGCGCCCCCGCCGTATGGCATGTCGTCAATACGGCCATCCGGCGCGTGCTCCCGCAGATCGAAGCACCGCAGACCGGCCGTGCCGCGCTCCACCGCGCGTCCAACCACCCCGACCCCGAGCATCGCCCGTACGGCCTCCGGGAAAACGCAGAACACGTCTATATTGGCTGTAACATTTGCGGGTCGCACTAGATAGAAGCCTTACTCGGGGCTTACGAGGGTGGTCCGTGAGTGCCGGTGATGACCTTTGATGAGGCTACTCGGGCGTATCGCGCGGGTCGTCGGGCTCCGGCGGGCGCACCACGACCTTCCCCTCTTCTACCTCCACCTCGGGGACGTGTTCGAGGGTAAACGGCACGAGCGTTTCCGTAGCCTCTTCGGCATCTGAAAGTATGACGAGGATCTCGTGCGCCGGAGTGTCAAAGACCTCGGAGACGGAGCCGACTCTCTCTCCAGACTCCGTAAAGGCTGCCAGGCCGACGAGGTCCTGGACGTAGAACTCCTCCTCCCCGGTGCCGTCCAGCTCGGAACGGTCGAGGATGAGCTCTTCGGAGCGCAGGACCTCCGCCTCCTCCCGGTTGCCGACTCCTTCGAGATCCAGCAGGAAACCTTTGCCGGTCTCCCGGCTTTCGAGGATGCGGCGGCGTCCACCACCGACGAACGGCTCCACACCTTCCCGGAGGTGACGGCCGGTGCCAGCCGGACGTACCCGGATCGTGCCCCGCACCCCGTGCGGAGGACCGACGAAACCGATAACTATCGGGTTCCGGGGCTCGGATCGCTCCACGCGGCTAGTCCTTTACCTCCAGGGAGACCCGCTTGCCGAGCTTTGTAGAAGAGGCCCGTAGGACGGTGCGGATAGACTTGACGACCCGGCCCTGGCGTCCTATTACACGCCCGACGTCGTCCGGCGCGACCTTTAGCTCTAGCTCCACCCGCGAGTCCTCTTCCCGGGCGGTAACCTCTACCTCGTCCGGCTGCTCGACCAGGGAACGAGCCAGAAACAGCAGCAGGGTCTCAAGACGCTCCATCGGTCAGAGGGCCCGGAGCCTACAGCGCGCCGGAGATCTCGAGGATCTTGCGCGCCTGATGGCTCGGCTGCGCGCCCCGCGAGAGCCACAGCTTTGCCCGCTCGATGTCAACCTCGATGTCGGAGGGGTTCGTCTGGGGGTTGTACGTTCCGATACGCTCTATGGAGCGGCCGTCACGCGGGCTCTTGGAATCCGCGACCACCAGCCGGTAGAATGGGTCCTTCTTGGAGCCGTGCCTCGCCAGCCTTATCTTTACCGCCATGCTCTCACCTCTCTGCTTTGTTTGCTACTTTTCTGGTTACCCTGTTGCCTACTTGCGGGAGCGCTGGCGCTTCTTGCCGCCTTTCCCGCCTTTGCGGTTGTTACCGCCCTTGCCGCTACCGCCGCCGTTGCCGCTATTACCACCCTGGCCCCCCTGGCCTCCCTGGGGGAGACCCTTCATCATGCCGGGAGGCAGCCCGGCCTGGGCGCCTTTACCGCCCTTGCCGCCCATCTGCTTCATCATCTTCTGCATCTCGGAGAACTGCTTGATGAGCTTCTGTACGTCCTGCTGGGTAGAGCCGGAGCCGCGCGCAATCCTACGCGTCCGGCTCGGGTTCTGCAACAGCTTGGGGTTGCGCCGCTCGGCGGTCGTCATGGAGGTTATCATAGCCTCCACGCGGCCGAGCATATTGTCGTCTATCTGTACGTCTTTTAGCTGCTTGCCCATGCCCGGGATCATGCTCATCAGCCCCGATAGCGGGCCCATCTTCTTGATCATCTGCATCTGCGAGAGAAAGTCCTCGAAGGTGAACTTCCCGGCCATGAGCTTCTTTGACTGCTCCTCGGCCTCGTCCTGATCCATCTCGGTCTCGGCCTTCTCGATGAGCGTCAAGACGTCGCCCATGCCGAGTATCCGCCCGGCCATCCGATCCGGGTAGAAGTAGTCGAACTCACTCATCTTCTCGCCCTCGGAGGCGAACTTGACCGGGCGGCCCGTGACCTGCACCACGGAAAGAGCAGCGCCGCCACGGGCGTCGCCGTCGAGCTTCGTGAGGACCATGCCGTCGAAGTCGGTGTAGCCCTGGAACTCCTGCGCAACCTCTACGGAGTTCTGGCCTGTGACCACGTCCAGCACCAGTAGCACGGAGGTAGGCTTCGTCACGGCGCGAACCCGCTTGAGCTCCTCCATCATCTCCTCGTCCATGACCTGCCTACCCGCGGTGTCCACGATGGCGAAGTCGTAGCCCTCGTCCTTTGCGGCCTTGACGCCGCGCCCGGCAACCTCGTCTGGCTTGGGGTCGGTGCCCTCGGAGTAGACGGGGACGCCGAGCTCCTTGCCAATCTGCTCTAGCTGCTCGATCGCCGCCGGGCGGTATGTATCGCAGGCGACTAGGTACGGGTGCTTGCCCTGCTTTCTAGCGAAAAGCGCGAGCTTTCCGGCGGTGGTCGTCTTGCCGTGGCCGTTTAGGCCTTCGAGCATCACGACCGTCGGCGGGTTGGAGGCGTAGGTGAGCTTGCTCGCCTGGCCGCCCATGAGGTTCGTAAGCTCCTCGTCCACGATCTTGACGATCTGCTGCCCCGGCGAGAGAGCCTTGGAGACCTCCGCACCGGTCGCCCGCTCGCGCACGTTGCCGACGAACTCCTTTACGACGGCGTAGTTCACGGCCGCCTCGAGGAGCGCCATCCGGATCTCGCGCGTTACCTTCTTGACCTGGTCCTCGGTGAGGTTGCCGCTGCTGCGAACCCCGTCGAGCGCCGTGTTTAGCCTCTCGCCTAGCGTCTCAAACATATGTTATAGGTCTCCAAACAAGGCTTCGGCGAACTCCCGCGCCTCGAACGGGTGCAGGTCGCCGACCTTCTCGCCGACCGAGATCAGCTTTATGGGAACCCCGATCTCGTTCGCTATCGCCAGTGCTATGCCGCCTTTCGCCGTGCCGTCCAGCTTCGTAAGTATAATCCCCGTAACCCCGACGGACTCGTGGAACATCTTCGCCTGCCTAAGTCCGTTCTGGCCCGTCGTCGCGTCCACGGACATCAGGGTCTCATGCGGCGCGCCGGGCATCTGCCGCCCTATGACCCGCTCCACCTTCTCTAGCTCGGCCATCAGGTTCGATTTCGTGTGCAGCCGCCCGGCGGTGTCTATCAGCAGCACGTCCGTGCCGGTGCGCTTGGCCTCCTCGACCGAGTCGTGGGCGACGGCTGCGGCGTCGGCGCCGCGTTGGCGGGACACTACCGGTGTTCCGGTGCGCTCACCCCAGGTCTGGAGCTGCTCTATCGCGGCGGCCCGGAAGGTGTCGCCGGCGGCGAACATCACCTTGCCCGGCAAGAACTCGGACATCTTGCCAATCGTGGTCGTCTTGCCGGTGCCATTCACGCCGACCATGAGGATGACGCTCGGCTCGTGGGAGATGTCGAGCTCGACCGGGGCATCGAGCATCTTCGTGGCGCGCTCGATCATGAGCTCGCGCAGCTCGCCGCCGCTGGTGATGTTGCGCTCCAGCGCCTCCTGCTCCAGCTCACCGACGAGCTTCGCGGTCGTGGTCACGCCGACGTCGGACTGGATCAGGATCTCCTCCACCCGCTCCCAGAACTCCTCGTCCTCGACGTCCTTGAACTCGGCGACAGCCGCGTTTAGCTGACCGACGACCGACTCCCGACTCCGCCGCAGACCGCTCCGCAACCGGCCGAACCAGCTGCCTCTGCCATCGTCGGCGGGCACCTCTTGCGCCGGCTCTTCCTCTTCGACGACCGGCTCCCCGGGCTCCGCCTCGAACCGGGGGAGCTCCGCAGGCTCTTCCTCTGGCTCCTCCTCCGGTACGACCTCCGGCTCCGCCAAGGTCGTATCCTCTTCCGAGAGCTCCTCTTCCGGAGCTTCCTCCGCGCGCCCGGGCTCCGAGGTGTCCCCGGCAATTCCGGGCTCTTCGGGGGGAGGCTCTTCCACGGGAGCCTCTTCTGCTGGAAGTTCTTCTGCTGGAAGTTCTTCTGCTGGAAGTTCTTCGGGCGGGGGCTCTACCTCCGCAGCCGCGACCTCTTCCGAGCCGGGGGCGGGGGCTTGATCCGTGATCTCTTCCGGGTCGGTCGCCTGCTCCCGAGACTCCTCGACGGTCCCGGACTCTTCGTCTCTATTCTTCTTGCGCTTGAAGAGGTCGCGCCAGGATCGAGCCATGAAAGTCTTTCTACTCTCCAGATAAACGCTTGGATACTACAGCAGTGGCTCCGCTGGCCTCCTGGGTGACGCCGTAGAGCACGTCCGCCGCCGCCATCGTCCGCTTCTGGTGGGTCACGAGCAGGAACTGGCCGGTGGACCGATACGAGTCTACCACAGAGAGGAATCGCGCCAGATTCAGGTCGTCGAGCGCGGCCTCGGCCTCATCCAGGATGCAGAAGGCTCCCGCGTCGGCCGAATCACCCGCCGACTCGTGCCCGGTCCGGCTCAGGAATATGGCGAACAGGAAAGACAGCGCCAAAAGCGAACGCTCGCCGCCGGAGAGCACGTTCAGCGGCCGGTGCCCCCGGCGGCCGAGCCGGATGCCGATCTCCACCCCGTCCTCAGATAGCGAGAGCTCGCCCGCGGAGCCCTCCATCATCCGGGGCACCAGATCCCCGAACGCCTGCTTTACGCGGGAGAACATCTCGGTGAAGCGGGCCTCTATCTCGTCGTCTATCTCCCGGATCATATCCGCGAGCTCTCCGGCCGCGGCTTCGGCGTCGGCGCGCTGGGAGGCGACGAACTCGTGGCGCTCGCGTAGCTCGCCTTCTTGGGACAGGGCGAGCAGGTTCACGTCGCCGAAGCGGTTGAGCTTGCGTGAGAGCCGGGAGCGCTCCGCGCCGGGGTCCGCTTCCCGGTCCAGTTCCTCGTGCTCCCGGCGAGCCGTCTCGAGGTCCGCCCCCCACTCGGAGGAGATCTCCTCTTCGGCGGCGGAGACGGACTCCTCGGCGCGGGAGAGCTCGTCGCGCAGGCGCTGTACGCCGGCCCGGGCGGTCGCCAGCTCCGAGGCGAGCCCCGTCCTATGGCCGGAGATCTCGTCCCGCTCCTCCGCCGCCTTACGGCGCCCTTCCGCCAGCTCGTCGCGGCGCTCCCGCAGGGCGGCGAGCCGGGAACGCGCGGCCTCTAGAGTGGCGCCGCCCGCCTCCACGAGCCGGTTGGACACGGCCGCGACGACGGCAAGCTCTTCTCCGGCCCCGCTCTCCGCGCGTCCGAGCTCGGTGGAGATCCTCGTCCGCCGCTCGCGGCCTTCCCGTAACGCCTCCTCTGTGCGGGACAGGCGATGCTGTATCTCCGCGGCCGCGGAACGGGCCTCCTCCTCGGTCGAGGCCGCGGCTTCGAGTTTTTGTCTCGCCGCCTCCCCCGCGCGATCCGCCTCTCTCAGGCTCTCCTCGGCGGTGGAGATCTCCCGGTCCAGCCTCTCCGTCTCCTGCCGGCGGGCCACCAGGCGCTCGCGTTCCCGCTGCAGCCGCTCCAGACGACGCGAGGCGCCCGAGGTGATGGCGCGCACGGCGCGCTCCGCGCGCTCGGCCAGGGAATCGGCGGCGGACACGTCGCGGGCGGCCGCCGCAGCCCGGTCGGACACGGCCGTGATCTCCGACCTCAAGGCCTCTAGGCTTTTCTCGGGGCCTTCGCGTAGCGCCTGCAGGCGTTGTTTCTCGGCCTCTAGCCGGGCGCCCCGCACGAACTCGCCGTCCTCGGCGTCTCCGGCACGCGGGAGGTGGCTCGCGCTGGTGCGGGTCAGCCGCAGCCCCTCGCGGGTCACGGTTACGTGTCCGTTCTCCGGCAGGTCCACCCGGGGATGGTCCACGACGTAGATGCCGGCCAGCAACCGCCGGAGCGGCTCGCCGCGCTCGGGGTCCAGGATCTCCACGCAATCCGTGAGCGGTTTCCCCGCGCCGTCCGAGCCGTTCACCGGGCTCGCGTCCAGCCTGACCGCCACGGTCTCATCCCCCTCCAGCAGGGAGATCGCCTCCTCCACGTCGCGGGCGAGCGCGCCGTCGGCGATCTCACCCAGAGCGGCCTGCACCGCGTTCTCGAAGCCGGGCCGGGCCCTGAGCACCTCGTGTAGCCGGGTGGTGTCCCGCGCCTCGCGCTCCCCGGCTCCAGTCGGCGAGAGGCTCCGGATCACGGCCTCCGCACGCCCGGTCACCGCGTCCAGCTCTCCCCGGCGCTTGCTGACCCGGGATGAAAGCTCCTCGGCCCGCCCGCGCAGGGACCCGGCTCTGTCCCCGATCTCCTTTAGCTGCGCGCGATTCTCTCCGCGAAGCCGCCCCTCCAGCGTGGGCACGGCCTCGGAGATCCCGCGCAGCTCTTCCTCGTCCGGCGCCTTGCGCGAGCCCTCACCGACCGCCCCGGCGGCGCTCTTGTCCCGGCGCGATCTCAGCGTCCCGAGGTCCCGCTTGGCCCGGGACGAGCGGCTCTCGGCGTCGGCCCTCTCTTCTCTGGCCCGGGAGAGCTCGGTCCGACGCTCTTCAAGCTCCGCCTGCCGTGCCGACAGCTCCTCCTGAGCCGCCGAAGCCTCCTCTTCGAGACCACCCAGCGCGGCCTCGATCCGCTCCATCTCCTGCCGCAGCCGCCCCGAGAGCCGGGCGCGCTCGGCCTCCGCGCGGCGAGCCTCCTGGAGCCCGAACCTGGCCCGCTCCGCCCTCAAAGATCCTCGCTGCAGACCTTCCGAGGCGTCCTCCAGGGACCTTATCCAGGACTCCAGCTCCCGGGAGCGTGTGTCGAGCTCGCCAAGCCTCTCCTCCGCGGCGACCCGGAGCTCCTCCAGGCCACGCTCCCGGCCTTCCAGCTCGCCCACGAGCTCCTCACCGGCTGAGAGCTCCTTCCGCTGCTCGTCCAGGCCGTTACTCGCCACCCGGTACAGGTGGGCCAGCGAGACCTTGCGATAGCGGGACTCCAATTCACGATACTCGCGGGCCGCGACCGCCTCCTGCTCGATGCGCTGTAGCTGCTCCGTGAGACTGGCCTCTAGCTGGCGGCTCTGCTCCAGCCCGGCCTCGGCGCGATCCAGCCGGCGGCTCGCCGTTACCCGGCGGCGGCGGTACACCCCGAGCCCGGCGGCCTCTTCGAGCGCGTTACGGCAGGCGGCCGCCCCGCCGGTCACGATGGAGTCCACCGCCCCCTGCCGCAGGATGCTGTGGTGCCCGATACCGAGCTCGCCCGCGACGGAGCGCACGTCGGCCAGCCGGGATCGGGAGCCGTTGATCCTGTACTCCGAATCCCCCTCACGCGTGATGCGCCGGGTGAGAGAGACCTCCCGGTACGGCAGGGAGATGGTGCCGGCGGAGTTGTCCAGCGCCAGCGTCACCTCTGCGACCCGCGCCCCCGAAAGCGAGTCCGATCCCGAGAAGATCAAATCAGACATCCCCCCGGCCCGCAGCAGCCCCGGACGCTGCTCTCCGAGCGCGAAGAGCACCGCGTCTGTAACGTTGCTCTTGCCCGAGCCGTTCGGCCCGACTATCGCGGTCACCCCGCCTTCGAGCGGCATCCTTACAGGGTTTGCGAAGGTCTTGAAGCCCTTGATGTAGATCGCGGTCAGCACTACCGCGGCATTCTACGCGAAAAGCCGGGCAAATCGAGGCTCACGAGGCTCGGCGGCCGCCACCTAGGCGCTAACGTGGACCTCGACCGGAGAGGGAGTGGAAGGCTTGAGGCCGAGTATCTCGACCGCGGAGCGGGCTGCGGCCTGCTCGCTCTCTTTTATGGAAGAGCCCTCCCCGCTCGCCACGTCCTTGCCGCCCACTGAGACGGCGGAGGTAAAGCTCGGGCGGTGGGGTGGTCCCTGCTTGGTCTTGACCCGGTAGGTGGGCCGCATCCCGTCGGCCTGTAGCGACTCCTGAAGCAGAGTCTTCCAGTCTCTGAGCTCGTCGGTGTCAACCTCCGCGGGATTGAAGATCTCGTCTATCGTGCGGGCGACGAGCTCCCGGTCGATAAGGTACGCCGCCCCGATTATCGCCTCGACCGTGTCGGCTATTACGGAGTCGTTTATCACCGAGCTGTCTATCTCTTGCTCGATCCCCTCCTCGCGCCCGACGACGGCCAGAAACGACTTGCGCACCAGGTGCGCCCGGATGCGGGTGAGGTCGCCTTCGAGGAGCTCCGGGTAGCTGTGGAACACGAGCTGGGCCACCCGGCTATTTAAGATAGAGTCCCCGAGGAACTCCAACCTGCCGTTGGAGTCGTAGGGGTCGGCGACACTCGGGTGTGAGAGTGAGCGCTGGCGGAGAGGCTCGGGCAGTACGTTTATAAGGTCCTTGATCGCCATCTCTAAACCGACCTCCGGTCTTCCGGGTCTCCGGCCTCGCTCTCCGCTCTCTTAAGGCGCCTCTGTAAAGGCGACGACTACGTTGTGCCCTCCGAACCCCATGGAGTCGGAGACGGCGGCCTTCAGCTCCGGGAGCTCTCTGGCCTCGTCCAGGACGTAGTCCAGGGGCTCACAGTCCTCAGCCAGGTTCTGCAGGTTTATCGTCGGCGGGACCACCTTGTTCTTCAGTGCCAGGGCGCACATGATCGCCTCGGTCGCCCCGACCGCGCCGAACGAGTGTCCCGTCATGGACTTGGTCGCCGAGACGGCAGCCTGGGGCATGACGCGGGAGATCGCCTTCGTCTCCGGCCCGTCTCCGGTCGGGGTGGCGGTGGCGTGGGCGTTGACGTGCCCGATCTCCTCCGCCCCGAGCCCGGAGTCCTCCAGCGCGTGCCGGATGGCCCGCTCCACGCCCCGGCCCTCTTCGTCCGGGGCGGTGACGTGATAAGCGTCCGTGGAGCGCCCGTAGCCCGAGACGGAGGCTATGGCATCGGCGCCCCGGCGCTCGGCGTGCTCGGCGCTTTCGAGCACCAGCGCGCCGCCGCCCTCGCTCATGACGAAGCCGTCGCGCTGGGTGTCGAACGGGCGGCTCGCGCCCTTGGGGTCGTCGTTGTAGGTCGAGATGGCGCGTATGGCGCAGAACCCGGCCATCGAGAGCGGGGTTATGGGAGCCTCGGAGGAGCCGACGATCACCACGTCGGCGTCGCCCCGCCTTATGAGCTCCAGCCCCTCTGCGACGGCCTCGCCGCCGGTGGCGCAGGCGAGCACCGGGCACTGGGTCGGCCCCTTTGCCCCGAGCGCGATGGCGAGCTGTCCGGCGGCCATGTTCGGCACCATCATGGTTATAAGGAACGGACTGACGCGGCTCGCGCCCTTCTCGTGCAGGGTCTCGTACTCGCTCTCCCAGGTAGAGAGGCCGCCGATACCGCTGCCCATTACGATCGCGACCCGCTCCGGGTTGTCCTGAAGAATACCGGTGATCCCGGCCTGATCCGCGGCCTCGATGCCGGCCGCCACGCCGAACTGGGCGTAGCGGTCCATGCGGCGGGCGTTCTTCTTGCCCAGGAAGTCCACGGGATCGAAGTCCGTGCACTCACCGGCTATGTGAGACGGGTAGGGAGCGGAGTCGAAGAGCGTGATCTCGCCTATCCCGCTCTTGCCGTGCAGCGCGTCGTCCCAGAAGGTCTCGACCCCGACGCCCAGAGGGGTAATGGCCCCGGTTCCGGTTATTACCGCGCTGCCGCGACCGGCGCTCGTGGGGCTTCCGTTGCCGCTGTTTCTATCTTCCGTCACGCGTTCTGGTGCTCCACTACGTACTCGACGGCCTGCTCGACCGTGGTGATCTTCTCGGCGTCCTCGTCCGGGATCTCCATCCCGAACTGCTCCTCTAGCTCCATGATGAGCTCGACGAGATCCAGCGAGTCCGCCTCTAGGTCCTCCCTGAAAGAGGCCTCGGGGGTAACCTCACTCTCCTCAACGCCGAGACGATCGACGGTTATCTCCCGGATCTTCTCCAGTATCTCTTCGCGCTCCATAAAAATTCCTCCCAATCTACATACTATCTTCAAGACTGCGCGCACGGCCCGATGATGCGCCTCTGGCTACCCCACCGCCCGAACACGAGCCAGTGTAAACCGAAGAATAACTCATTGCATGACCATCCCGCCATCCACCGCGATGGTCTGTCCGGTAACGTACCCCGCGCCCTCCCCCACGAGAAACGAGACTACTTCGGCTATCTCCTCGGGCTCCCCGAATCTTCCTACCGGGACCTGGCCGAGGATCTGCTCCTTTACGGAATCGCCCAGCGAGCCCGTGAGCTCGGTCTCCACGTACCCGGGGGCCACGGCGTTTACCGTGATGCCGCGCTCTGCGACCTCCCGGGCGACGCTCTTGGTAAAGCCGATGAGCCCGGCCTTCGACGCCGCGTAGTTGGCCTGCCCGGGGTTCCCGGCGAGCCCGACCACGGAGCTTATGTTCACGATCCTGCCCCACCGGCCCCGCACCATCCCGCGCAGCGCGGCCCTGGTGCAGTTGTAAGCACCCTTGAGGTTGGTGTCCAGAACCTCGTCGAACTCCGACTCTTTCATCCTGAGCATGATGTTGTCGCGGGTGGTACCGGCATTGTTCACGAGTATCTCCACCGGCCCGAACGCCTCGGCGGCTCCATCGAAGAGCCTCTTTACATCCTCCGCGTCGGAGACGTCGCCCTTGAAGACCTCGCACTCCCCGCCGACCTCCCGCACGAGCCGGGCCGTCTCTGCGGCGGCCTCGTCGTTGGAGCGGTACGAGACGGCGACCTTCGCGCCTTCCGATCCGAGCCTCTGCGCGATGGCGCGCCCTATGCCGCGTCCGCCGCCGGTAACGACGGCGACCTTGCCCTGCAATGTCATACTTGTATCATACTTTCCTATCTCCGATCCTGCCGATGCTGGCTAAACTTCCCGGTCGGCGAAGGCGAACATCAGCTCTCCCTCGCACACGCGCTCGCCGTCCACGGTAGCCGAGGCGTTGCCGCGCCCGACGCTGCCCTTGAGGCGGGTGATCCCGACCTCAAGCCTCAGGGCGTCGCCGGGCACGACCTGCCTCCTGAACCGCACGCCGTCTATGCCGGCGAAGAGCGCGAGCTTCTGCTGGTACTCCTCGCTCGCCATCACGCCGACCGCTCCTACCTGGGCCAGCGCCTCGACTATGAGGACTCCGGGCATCACCGGATAGTCCGGGAAGTGTCCCTGGAAGAACGGCTCGTTCTGGGTGACGTTCTTGATCCCCACGGCCCGCACCCCGGGCTCGACCTCCTCGACCCGGTCCACGAGCAGGAACGGGTAACGATGCGGGATCAGCGCGCGGATCTCCGCCGCCCCGAGCGGCAGCTTCATATCCTCGAACCTCACGAGAGCGCCTCCGAAGCCTTGAGGCCGGTGAGATCCAGACCCTTGAAATCCCGGAGCATCCTTACCAGGGTGCCGCCGTCCCCGGCCTCTACCATCTCTTCGGCGCCGAGATCCGCGAGCCTCTCGACCACCGCGGTCCAGCGCACGGGGGACAGCATCTGGCTTCTCAGGGCATCCCGGACCTCGGAGCCGGTCTGCAGCACCGACCCGTCCGCGCCGGAGACCATCGGCACGCGGGGCTCGGAGAACTCCGTCTCCGAGAGCAGCCCGTCCATCTCCTGCGAGGCGTCCATCATGAGCGGCGAGTGGAAGGCTCCGGCGACCTCCAGCTCGAACTTCCGCCCCCCGAGCCGCCCGGCCGCCGCATCCAGCGCGCCTTTCTCGCCGGAGATCACGGTCTGACGCGGGGTGTTGAAGTTCGCCGCCACGACCACCCCGCCCCGCTCTAGCTCCTCACCGATGACGTCCTCCACCTCCCGCGGCTCGGCTCCGACCACGGCGGTCATGCCTCCGGGGGTCTTGCGCGAGCACAGCATCATCAGCCGGTCCCGCTCGGCCACGAGCCGCACCGCGTCCCGGAGACCGAGCGCGCCCGCCGCGTACGCGGCCCCGTACTCGCCCAGCGAGTGTCCGGCGACCACGCCAGCCTCGACCCCGGCTTTCCGCAGCCGGTCGAAGAGCGTCGCGCTCGCGGCGAACACGGAGAGCTGGTACGGGGTCTCCTCTTTCCCGACCTCCGCGTCCACCGCCTCTTCGACCCGGCCGGAGATCTCACCTTCCGCCACACCCTGGCCCGGAAATACTACCGCCCTGCTTAACGCCAAACTTCCTCCCCGCCTACCAACTGCTAACAGCTATATCCTGTACAGGTTCGCGGCCCACGCGAGGCCGAAGCCGAAACCGACCGTAATAACGTACTTACCCGGCTCCAGATCATCATAAATATCCGGGTAGGCCAACGGTATGCTCGCCGCCGACGTGTTCCCGAAACGATCCACGTTGACCACGATCTTGCCCTCCGAAACATTCAGCTTCCTCGCCGCCGCCTGTATTATGCGGTTATTTGCCTGATGCGGGATTATGTACTGCACGTCGTCCAGGGTGATGCCGTTGCGGGAGACGAGCTTCTCGACCATCTCGGGGAAGACTTTTACCGCGAATCGGAAGACCTCGCGGCCGTCCTGATACAGCATCTGCTCGTCGCCGGGGTGGCCGGCCCGGCCAAGCGGGGCCATCTTGCCGTCGGCCCCGAGGATGTGGTCCACGAAGCCCGAGGAGCCGTCGCCCTGTTCGAGGACGACGGCCCCGGCCCCGTCGCCGAAGAGCACGGCGGTGGAGCGGTCGTTGTGGTCCACTATCTGGGTCATGGCGTCGGCCCCGATGAGCAGCACCCGCCCGGCGGCCCCGCTCGATAGCATCGAGCCCGCGACCGAGGCACCGTAGGAAAACCCGGCGCAGGCGGCGGCGAGATCCATCGCCCCCACGCCACGGGCCCCGATCCCGTCTCCGACCAGACACGCCACGGAGGGCATGGATTCCGGCGCGGTGGAGGTGGCGCAGAGGATGAGGTCCACGTCGCCGCCGTCGAGCCCGGCGTGGTCGAGGGCCGCTCTGGAGGCGTCCGTGGCCAGGGTTACACAGTCCTCGCCCTCCGCGACGAAGTGGCGCTGCTTTATCCCGGTGCGGTCCGTGATCCACTCGTCGGTGGTCTCCATGGACTTCTCGAAATCGTCGTTGGTGAACAGCCGCCCTCCGAGCGCCCGGCCAACGCCGACTATCTTGCCCGCCGGGGTCTCGCCGCTGCTCAAAGCTCTCCGGCCCCGTCTCCGGTTACGCCGGAGGGTACCTCCCCCCGCCGGAGCGCCGCCTCCAGAGATTCGGGCAGACCGCTGCCGGCGCGGGAGATGCCGAGCAGGGCGTTCTCAACGCCCCGGGCCCGGGAGTTACCGTGCCCGATCACGACCGTACCCTCTACTCCCAACAGAAAAGAGCCTCCGTAGTTCTCCGGGTCCACCCGGTATTTTATCTTCCCGAGCCTGGGCTTGAGCACGGCGGCGGCGAGCTTCTGTAGCGGGCCGCCGGTCATCTCCGAGCGGACCATGCCCAGGATCTCGCTGGACACGCCCTCTGCCGTCTTGAGGACCACGTTTCCGGTGAAGCCGTCGGTGACGAGCACGTCCGCCACACCCCGGCCTATCTCCCGGCCCTCGACGTTGCCCACGAACTCGATCTCCCCGCAGTCCGCGAGCAGCCCGTACGCCTCCTTGGCAAGCTCGTTCCCCTTGCCCGGCTCCTCCCCGACGTTGACGAGACCGGTGCGGACCGGGCCCGCACTCTCTTCCCGGTAGCGGTCGGCGAACACGCTGCCCAGGATAGCGAAGTTCAAGAGATCCCGCGCCCGGCACGAGATGGTCGCCCCGGCGTCCACCAGGAGCACGGGGTCCGGGAAAGGGATAACGGTCGCTATCGCGGGCCGGCGGCAACTCTCCAGACGCCCGACGATCAGGAGCGAAGCCCCGACGGTGGCCCCCGTGCTACCCGCCGAGAAAAGAGCCTCCGCCTCCCCGTCGCGGATCATCTTGGCCGCCACGGAGATGCTCGACTCGGGGTTGGATCTCAGGGCCGCCGCCGGGTCGTCCGCCATCTCTATCCGGCCGCTCGCGGCCCGGATGGATACGTTGTCGGGCATCGGGGAGTCCCCGAGCGCGGCCTGTATCCCGGGTTCGTCGCCGACCAGGACGATCTCGTCCTCCCCGAGCCGGGATGCGGCGGAGACCGCGCCTGAGACGATCTCCCCGGGCGCGCCGTCCCCGCCCAGGGCGTCGACCGCGATGCGCACGCTTATACCGGGACCTTTAGCCGGACGGCCCGCCTACGCCGGGCCTACTCCGTACCCTCTACGGTGACCACCCGGCGACCGCGGTAGCTACCGCAGTTCTCGCACACGCGGTGCGGCAGGTGGGGCGCTCCACAGGTCTGGCACGTGGCCAGCTTCGGCTGCCCCAGGGCGCGATGGGCCCGTCTCCTGTCGCGGCGGGAGCTGGAAGTCTTCTTCTTCGGTACGGCCATATCTCTCTACCTCCATGTTTGCAAACCATCAGATACTACAGTCTAAGAGCCCCGACGGCCAGCCGGGAGCGCCAAAATCTCTCGAATCCTTATAGCCCGGAGGCGAACAGGTCGTCGAGGCCGCGCCACCGGGGATCTATCTCGTCCTCTGCGGGACCGGGGTCCACAGCCTCGGATTCCGGCGCGAACACCTGCATCGGCACCTCGGCCGGCAGCGACTCGCGGGTGTACCGTGACAGGTCCAGCATCCAGTCCTCGACTCCGAGCTCGGGCTCGGAGGGGCCCGAGACGAGCTCGGAGTCCCCGAAAGACAGCGAGAGCGTTACGGGCTCCAGGGTACGGTCACAGGTGGTCTCGACCTCGCAGCCCACGGCGAGGTCGAGGTGGACCCCGTCCTGGAGCCGGGTGATCCCGACCCGGGCCTCCGCGCTCTTTATCTCGTGGGGACGGCCGTAGAGCTCGAAGGGCTCGACCGGGAACCCGGTCTCGATCTCGTCCTTATCCGCGATCTCGAGGTCCGGCCTCCAGAGGTTTATCAGATTCGGATACTTCTGATGCTCGCTCATCTTCTCACCCTGCCTTGCCGCGCCTTGCACGCTTTACCATGCTCTACCGCGCCCAGACGTGCCCAGCCGTGCTCTGGGCCGCCCGGCCTACTCCTCCGGCTCGTCGTCGCCCTGGAGCCGGGCGCGGCCCCGCTGCACGGCGCCCAGGAGTCGTCCGAGATTGTCTTCGAGGTTGCCGAGCACGTCGTCGGCGTAGTCCTCGGCGCCCAGGCGGATCTCACGCTCCCGGCGCCGGGAGTCCTCCACGATGTCCGCGCCCTGCTTCTCGGCCTGCTTTAAGACCTCCTGCTCGGAGACGAGCTTCTCCGCCTCCTCGTGGGCCTGCTGGACTATGCGGTCGCTCTCGGAGCGGGCCTCGTCCAGCATGGACTGACGCTCCTTGACGATCCAACGCGCCTGCTTCAGTTCCTCGGGGATGGCCTGGCGCATCTGGTCTATGAGGTCGTAGGCGGCATCCCGGTCCACCATGGCGGTGTTGCCGAAGCCGGGGAAGCTCCGGGCGTCCTCCACCATCTCCTCCAGCCTGTCTATCAGCACCAGTACGTCCATCGGCAACCT
The DNA here is from genome assembly GCF_001029505.1 of Rubrobacter aplysinae. NCBI lineage: Bacteria > Bacillati > Actinomycetota > Rubrobacteria > Rubrobacterales > Rubrobacteraceae > Rubrobacter > Rubrobacter aplysinae. The sequence continues at coordinate 79,031 of NZ_LEKH01000010.1, forward strand.
ACCTCTTGTTGTTAGTCTCGATCTGGCCGGTCTGCTCGCCCGCGCCGGCCCTCTGGCCGCCCTCGTAGTCATCTGAAACGCCCGAATCGCCCGAATAGACCTCGCGGACGGTGCCGAGTATGCCTTGCGGAACGAACCTGCTAACGTCCCCGCCAAACCTGGCTATCTCCCGGATGGCGCTGGAGGAGAGGAAGCTGTGCTCGGCGGAGGACATGATGAACATGGTCTCGACCTCCGGGTCGAGCGTCTGGTTTAGCTGGGCCTGCTCGAACTCCGAGTCGAAGTCCGAGACGGCCCTGAGACCCTTTACTATGACCCGCGCCCCCTGTCCCCGGGCAAACTCGACCAGGAGCCCCTCCATCACCTCGACGGAGACATTCGGCATATCTCGGGTAACACGCTCGATCAGGGCCGCCCGGGCGTGGGCGTCCATGCGGGGGTTCTTCTCCCGGTTGCTCCCGACGGCGACCACCAGATGGTCGAATACCCGGGAGGCGCGCCGGATCACATCCAGATGCCCAACGGTGATGGGGTCGAAGCTACCGGGACACACGGCAACCGTCATTTCAGGCTCCAAACGCTCAAATATGGTTACCACCGTGTCGCCGTAGCGCCGGCTGACCCCTTTCTGGATCTCGGTACTGCCGGAAAACGCCGCGCCGGATACCGTCCCGGACGCCACGCCACTCTCTATTACAGCTTTACCCCCAGGAGCCAGCACGAGCTCCAGAGCCCCGAGGACACCCTCCAGTTCGTCCGGCGCGATTCTATAAGGCGGGTCTGCGAATATCAAACGGAACTCATCATTGTACATAGGTCTCGCCCGGCGCTCTAATAACCGCCGGACCTCGCCGCGTACGACCTCGCCCCGGCCCTCGAACCCGGTCCGGCGGAGGTTCTCCCGGATGGTCTCGACCGCCCGCCGGTCACGCTCGACGAAAACGGCGCGCTCACATCCCCGGCTGAGTGCCTCGATACCCAGGGTGCCCGTGCCCGCGTACAGGTCCAGCGCTTCGCCGCCGCTAAAGAACTGGCCCAGAGAGTTGAAAACACCCTCGCGCACCCGGTCCCCGGTGGGCCGGACGCCAGACGGAGCCTCGGCAAGCCGGACTCCTCGGGCGCTACCGGCGATCACCCTCAAACCAGACTCCCGGCATGGACGTTGAACGCACTTTCAAACGCGAGTTTCACACCAGGGATCATACCGGGGCGGCAAGCCTCATGCTCCCCGGACGTAGCCTCCCGGTCGGACTCTTCGGGGACGGCGTAGAGGCGCCCGGTCCCGGGCGCCTCTCACGAAACCATCCAGCCTATATAACCTCGTCAGGCGGCGCTAGCCGTCCAGGACGGTAACGCCGTCCTTGTTGATCTTGCCGTCGGACTTCTCGATCTCGTCGAAGGAGTTTGCCTCCTTCGTGCCGTCCGCGTCGTCATCGGGGGCCACGACCGTGCCCTGAACGACGAGGCCGCCGACCGCATCCCGCGAGCTCACGCCCTTTGGCAGGTCGAACCCGGCCACGAGCACGTCCTCGCGATTGGTCTCCTTGACCCTGGAAGCGGTGTACACGTCGCCGGCGGCGGTGTAGAAGCGGAGCCCGGCGGTGTCCTGGACCACATCCTCCTGGTCGAGATCCTCGTCGAACTCGAAGTAGAGCTTTTTGTCGGACTTCTCGGAGATGGTCTGGAGGTCCGGGTCTTCGGAGTTTCCGGCATTGCTGATGGCGGCGGACTGGGCGACGTTGTACGGGCCGTCGCCGTTCGAGTTGCTGGTCACGACGTTACCGTCCACGTAGCCGCGGGCGAAGTCGCTCTCGTCGACCCGGCCCTCGAAGATGACCGTGATCTTGTCGTCGCCTTCCTGATCGTTATCCGGCCGGAGAGCGGTGCCGTCGAGCACGTGTCCGCCATCGGTCGGGACGAGATGGAAGCTCGTGCGGTTGCCGCCACCGAGGTAGGACCGCTGGTCGAAGTCGAAGTCCACGCAGGTGGTGCGGCCGCCGTCGTCGGTGAACGGGCCCTCGCGGAAGTTACCGGCGAACTGAAGGTCGGGCGCGACGGTCCGGCCCGCGCGCAGCCCGGTCTCGTCCACGTTCGCCGGGGCACAGGTGGTGGTGTCCACGGGCGCACCGAGGAGCTCCTCGTCAAGCGCGTTTGGCTCGAAGGTGCCGTCGCCGTCCACGTCCGCGCCGACCACCGTACCCTGCGGCGTGAAGCCGCCGACCGCGTCGTCCAGCGTGGTGCCCTGCGGCAGGTCGTAGAGCGCGCGCAGCGTGTTTCCGTCGACCTCGTTGACCACCGAGGAGCCGAAGGTGCGGGCATCCGCGGTGTAGAAGCGCAGACCGGAGGTGTTCTGGATCATGTCGTCATCTTTGTCTATGGGCTGGTCGAAGGTGAACAGCAGCGAGTCGCCGTCCCGCACCACGGACCGCAGGTCCGGGGCGTTGGTGTTGCCGCCGTTCGAGACCGGAGCCGCCTGTGGCGGGTTGAAGGTCTCGCTGCCGCCGCCCGAGACCTTCACGGTGTTCTTGTCGACCGTGCCACGGGCGGTCTCCGCGGCTGAAAGCTGACCCTCGAAGGCGACCACTAGCTCGGTCGTCCCCTCACCGGCGAGTATTCTGAACGCGCCGAGCGGCTTGTCGTTCACGAGGTCGGCCGGTATCAACTGGTAGCCCGAACAACACGTCGCAGACACCGGCTCATCGAAGGTGAAGACAGCGGTAGTGTCGTTCGTGCCGCTGCCGTTGTAGTCATTGTTCGTGGCGCTAACGTCCGTCACCGATACCAAATCCGGCGCGATGGTCGGCCCGGTGCTCTGGGCCTGCGAGGGGCTTGCCAGCAAACCGGTCACGAGCAACGTTAGCGCGAACGTGGCTACCGCTGCGAAAGTCTTTGTCATACATACCTCTCTTGGTCTGTCATGTTTACGTGGCTTTACGCTTTCTGGTGCTGCTATTCAGGTGGATCAGGGCTATTAGAACGCCGCTCCTCAACCGGCGCTGATAGCTCTGTCAAACCCTGCCAAACTCTCCTCCCACTACGTGGGACGCGTCCGGGCCTTACGTAGTTACAGTATCTGTCCCGCAGAATTTACAGGCGACTTACCGGAGGAGCATCGTGTCTCCCCGTATCTCTACCAGGCTGTACCGACAACGAGCCAACGTGGGGCTGGCCTTTACTCTTTGAAGAGCCATTCCACGTTGGATCCGAGCAGCTCCCGGATCTCACGTCTTAGAGGCCGATGCTCTGTCTTGCCGAGCTTCTTGTCCCCGGCGACGAGCGAGAAGGCGGCGCGCCGGGCCTCGACGAGTATCTCCATGTCGCGCAGCAGGTTCGCCACCTTGAGGTCGGTCATCCCGCTCTGGCGGGCCCCGAAGAGCGTGCCCTCACCCCGAATTCTGAGGTCCTCCTCGGAGAGCTTGAAGCCGTCCTGGTGCTCGCACAGCGCCTCCAGCCGCTCACGGGAGTCGTCGGTCTTGGGCTCGCCGACGAGGAAGCACTTCGGCGGGTGCAGGCCCCGGCACACCCGGCCCCGGAGCTGGTGGAGCTGGGAAAGTCCGAACCTCTCCGCGCCCTCGATCACGATGGCGCTCGCGTTGGGCACGTCCACGCCGACCTCGACCACGACGGTCGCCACGAGCACCTGTATCTCACCGTCCCTGAACGCGGCCATCGTCTCGCGCTTGTCTGCTGCGGACATCCTGCCGTGCAACAGTCCGACCCGGCGCTCGGGAAACACCTCCTCGGCGAGCTCCTCCTGCAGCTCCTCGGCGGAGCGCACGTCTTCGAGAGCCTCGGACTCCTCGACCAGCGGGCAGATCACGTACGCCTGCCGCCCCTCCTTGAGCTCCTCGCGAACCGCCTCGTAGGCGTCCATGCGGCCCTCTACACCGGTTAGCACGGTCTCCACGGGCTGTCGGCCGGGCGGCAGCTCGTCTATTACCGAGACCTCAAGGTCCCCGTAGAGCGTCAGCGAGAGGGTGCGCGGTATCGGGGTGGCGGTCATCACCATCGTGTCGGGGGTGACGCCCTTCTCGCGAAAGTCGGTGCGCTGCCCGACGCCGAAGCGGTGCTGCTCGTCCACGACCACGAGGGCCAGGTTATCGAACTCGACGCCTTTCTGGATCAGGGCGTGCGTCCCGATCACGATACCCGCCTCTCCGCCCGCTACCCGCTCAAGGGCCTCCCGGCGTTCGGCGGCGGTCTGGGAGCCCGTGAGTAGCACCACCTCCACCGGTAGCTCGGACAACGCGGCGGAGACCGAGAGATAGTGCTGCTCGGCGAGCACCTCCGTCGGGGCCATGAGCGCGCCCTGCCCCCCGGCCTCGACCACGGAGAGCAGCGCGGCCACGGCGACGACGGTCTTGCCGCTGCCGACGTCGCCCTGCACGAGCCGGCGCATCGGGCGCTCCGAGCGGAGGTCTTCCAGTGCCTCCTCGATCACGCGCTCCTGCGCCCCGGTCAGCCCGAACGGCAGACCCTTCAGGTACGGGTTAAGAAGCCTCCCGTCTCCGGTGTGGCTGCGCCCGGTCTCCTCTAGCTCCACGCGGGACTTGCGCACGGCGAGTCCGGCCTGCAACACGAACAGCTCGTGGAAGATCAGACGCCGCATCGCCCGCTTCAGACGCCCCCGCTCCTCCGGAAAGTGGACCTCCTGGATCGCGTCATGGAGCGTCGGCAGCCCGTGCTCGGCGAGCACGCCCGCGGGCAAAGGGTCGAGGATGTACCCGCACTCGTCCAGGGCACGGTGTATCAATGTTCTAACGCGACGCGCGTTTATTCCTCTGTTCGAGGGGTAGACGGGGACGAACCGTCCGGCGTGGGCGTTGTCTCCGGTCGAGGCGGGATCGTCCACGACCTCGATGCTCTTGGTGGCGAGCTGGATGCCGTACCTGCGCTGCACCTCGCCGGAGACCACGACCCAGGTATCCTCCACGAGCTGGCCCACGAGCCACTGGCGGCCCCAGACCGTGGCCGGGATGTAGCCGGTGCCGTCGTAGAGCTGGGCGGAGAAGCCCGGTGAGCGGCCCCGGACGGGACGTCCCACGGGGCGCGTGGACATTACGCGTCCCACCACGGTTGCCTTTTCGCCTACGCGCAAGTCCGCTATCTTCTTCACGTTCGAGAGGTCCTCGTGCCGGGCGGGGTAGTGCTGGATCAGGTCCGCCACGGACTCCACCCCGAGCTCGGCGAGCCAACCGGCCACCTTCGGCCCGACACCCGGGACCTCGGTGGTTGCCCGCCCCCGCAGGGCGGTCAGCGTGGTGCGCTCCGGTAGCGTTACCCGCGGTAAGCTTGCCGGCACTGCTTTAGAAGTCTGTACTCCGGGCTCCTTCTACATCTTTTACAGGTGGTTACAGGCGGGCGACTCCGTACGCCCCGGGGCCCACATGGGAGCCGATCACACCACTAATAGAGACCGAGAAAGCCTCGCCACCGCCTAGCTGGCGTGAGATCTCCGCCACCGGCTCCGGCGCGTTCGCGTGGCCCAGAGAGTAGGGCCGCCCGTTGTCCACGGCGGGCCTTATCTCTTCGAGCATGGCCGCCATCTGGCGCTTGCGGCCCCTGGTGCGCTTGTGCGGCACGATCTCACCGTCTTCCAGGGTAAGAACGGGCCGGATGTCGAGCGCGGTCCCGGCCAGACGCTGGGCGCGTCCGATCCTGCCGCCCCGCTGCAAATACTCCAGCGTCCCGACCGCGAACCAGGCCCGGCAGCGAGCTATGGCGGACCTCGCGGTGGCAAGCGCCTCTTCGAGGTTTCCGCCGCCGTCTATAGCCTCCAGCACCTCGTTCAGTATAAGGCCAGAGCCGATCTCGGCCGACCTCATATCCAGCACCTCGACGGGGCGGTCCGCCATGTCGGCCGCCGAGACGGCGGAGTTGTAGGTGCCGCTGATCTTGGCTGAGGTCGTCAGGACGAGAACGTGGTCGTAGGCTCCGAGCGAATCGTAGGCCTCCACGAACTCCCCGGCCGAGGGCTGGGAGGTAGTCGGAAAGACATTCGAGCTTTCGAGCTTACGGTAGAACTCCTCGTCCGTGAGATCCAGCTTGTCCCGGTAGCCCTCCTCGGTCCCGAAGTGGAAGGTGAGCGGTACCATGCGCACGTCGGGCCGCTCCAGTACGCCCGGCGAGAAGCTGGTCATGGAGTCTGTCACGACGGCGAGGGTCACTCGGCCACCACCTGTAGCGGGTACATCGGCTGGCCGCCGTAGAACACCTCCACCTCCACCCCGCCGTCGAGGGACCGGATCTCGTCCGCGATCTCCTGGGCCACCGCCTCGTCGAGGTCTTCGCCTCTGAGCAACGTCAGAAGCTCCGCCCCACCACCGACCAGCTCCTCCGCAACCTTCAACGTAGCCTCTCTCACGCCGTCCTCGACGACCCGTAGCGCGCCGTCCACAAGCCCAATAAAGGCCCCCTCGGGAACCTCGTGTCCGTCGACGGAAGCCTCGCGTACGGAGCGTGTCACCTCTGCGCACTGGAGAGACTCGGCGAGCTCCCGCATCTCCTCGGCGACCTCTGAGGGCTCACCTTCCGGGTCGAAGGCGACCATTGTGGCCAGTCCGGCGGCTATGCTGGTGGTCGGCACGACATGCACCACGGAGTCCACGAGCTCTTGCAGGCGCTCCACGGTAGGAATGATGTTCTTGTTGTTCGGCAGCACCACGACCTCCGGCGCACCGGCGGCCTCGACCGCCTCCGCAAACTCGGCGGCGCTCGGGTTCGCGCCCTGGCCGCCCTCCACGACCACCGCGCCGGCCTCCTCGAAGATTCTGCGCCCCCCTGGCCCCCGGCTCGCCACGACGACGCCTATCGCCGCCGACGGAGCCGCGCCCGGGGCCCCGTTACCGTGGCCCACATTGCCTACTTCCGCCTCCCGGCGGGAACGAGCCTCGCGGCTCTGGGCCTCCATGTCGTCCACCTTTATGCCGTAGAGCCGGCCGAAGCTCCCGGCGTAGGAGAGCGCCTCTCCCGGGTCCTGGGTGTGCACGTGCACCTTTACGAGATCATCGTCCGGCACGACAAGCACGCTGCGCCCGATCTCGTGTATGTGCCGCCCGAAGTCCTCCGCGTCTCCGGAGAACCCGGTGACGAAGAACTCGGTGCAGTAACCCCAAGCCTCCTCTTCGGGGGCATCAGGTAGGCCGGTCGGAGAGCCGGGCTCTTCCGCGACGACGCCGGTAGCACCGGTAGATGACACATCCCCGTTCTCCGACTCGTGTGACTCGTGTGACTCCGTGCCTTTCCCCCCGAGCCACGAGGAGAGGCCGTCCAGAATGACGGCCACCCCGAGGCCGCCGGCGTCCACGACGCCCGCCTCGCGTAGCGTGGTCAGAAGCTGCGGCGTGCGCTTCACGGAGGCATGAGCCTCCCGCGCCGCCGCCCCGACCACCCCGGCGGGCTCCTTTACACCGGCTTCGAGAGCCTCCCGGGCGGCCCGGGCCGCGTCCTTTATTACGGTGAGCATCGTGCCCTCCACGGGTTCCCGAATGGAAGCGTATGCCCTCTCCCGGGCCCCTTCGAGGGCGGCGGCGAAGGCCTCGGCGGAGAGCGAGGCGTGGCGGGCCAGGACGTCGCAGGCACCCCGGATCATCTGCGACAGTATCACCCCGGAGTTTCCACGCGCCCCCATCAGGGCCGCCCGGGCCCCGGCCTTGCTGGCGGCCTCCGGGGTCTCGTAGGACTCCTCGGAGGTCTCACGCAGCACGGACTCCAGGGTCAGGAGCATGTTGGTGCCGGTATCGCCGTCGGGCACCGGGTAGACGTTGAGCGAGTCTATCTTCGAGACCTGGGCCTTGAGCGCGGCGTGTACCGCGGCCACGACGAGCGACATCCTTATGGTCATATCCGCGGTCTCCTCGGTCTCCTCAAGCTCCCCCGTGTCCAATATTGCTAGTCACTACCGGCCGCCCCGCATCACTCGCATTACGCGAGTCTGGTACAATCTTCGCTCGTGCCAGGGACCGGCGTTCAGCGCCGGGTTTAGTGTAGCCGCCCGGCGGGTGGTCCGCAGCTTTCCTTGGCCCCCAAAGACGACCGGTATCCTAGCATAGGAGCACTATCATGGCTAAAGTCTGCTATTCCTGCGGGAAGGGCCCCCAGTACGGCAACGCCCGCAGCCACTCCCTGCGCGCCACGCGCCGCCGTTGGGACCCGAACCTGCAGAAGGTCCGCATCCAGGAGGGAAGCTCCACCAAGCGCACCTGGGTCTGCACCTCCTGCCTGAAGGCCTTCAAGGTCCAGAAGGCCTCGCCGCGCACCCAGGCCACCAACTCGGCCTAACTCGGCCTCACCCGGCCGAGGGCTAGCGACGCTCCGAAGACGCCTCTCCGGCCCCGCCAGCGGGGCCGGGTAACTCCCGCATAAGCGAGGCCATCTCTATCGCAGTTACGGCGGCCTCGAACCCCTTGTTTCCGGCCTTGGTGCCGGCTCTTTCTATGGCCTGCTCGATGGTCTCCGTGGTCAACACGCCAAAGATCACGGGCAACCCGGTTTCAAGGGCCACGGACGAGACACCGCTAGAGGCCACCCCGGCCACGTAGTCGAAGTGCGGCGTGGAGCCCCGGATCACGGTTCCGAGGCAGACCACGGCGTCGTATCTACCCGAGAGCGCCATGCGGCGCGCGGCGACGGGTATCTCCTGGGCGCCCGGTACCCAGACGACATCCACCGATTCCGCGGAGCCGCCGTGACGCTCGATAGCGTCGAGGGCGCCGTCGAGCAGCGGACGGACTATAAAGTCGTTGAAGCGGGCAGCGACCACGGCGAAAGAGCGCCCGCCGGCCGTAAGGTTACCCTCGTAGAGGTTGTATCCCTCCGGGTTAGTCAACTCTCCCCCTAGAAACGCTCGAAAACGTTGTTCATCTTCTCCTGCTTGGTCTTCAGGTAACGCTCGTTCTCCTTGTTCGGCGGCACCTCTATCGGGACGCGTTCGGTCATCTCTATGCCGAACCCCTGCAGGCCTACCACCTTCGTGAGGTTGTTCGTCATGAAGCGTACGGAGCTTATGTCCAGGTCCTTGAGTATCTGGGCCCCGACCCCGTAGTTTCGGATGTCCGGGTCGAACCCGAGCTCTTCATTGGCCTCCACGGTGTCGAACCCGTCGTCCTGGAGCTGGTAGGCCTTGAGCTTGTTCAGCAACCCGATGCCGCGCCCCTCCTGCTGGAGGTACACGATGACGCCCTCGCCCTCCTCGGCCACTCGCCCCATCGCGGCCTCTAGCTGCTGGCCGCAGTCACAGCGGATAGAGTGCAAAGCGTCGCCCGTGAGACAAGAGGAGTGCAGGCGCACGAGCACGTCTTCCTTGCCTTCGGGCTCGCCCATCACGAGCGCGACGTGGGTGAGGCCGTCTATCTTGCTCTCGTAGGCCCGGGCGCGGAACTCGCCGTAGGCGGTCGGCAGCCGGGTCTCGACGGCGCAGGTTACGTGGGTCTCGTACTGGCTGCGGTACGCTATTAGCTGCTCGACGGTGACCATCTTTATGCCGTGCTCTTTAGAGAACTCCTCGAGGTCTGGCACCCGGGCCATCGTGCCGTCGTCTTTCATGATCTCGCAGATCACACCGGCGGGGTTGAAACCGGCGATGCGGGCAAGATCCACGGCCGACTCGGTCTGTCCGGGGCGCTCTATGACGCCGCCGGGCCGCGCCCGGAGCGGGAAGACGTGGCCGGGCATCACGAGGTCGTCCGGCCCGGTGGAGCCGTCCACGGCCACCCGGCAGGTGTGGGCCCGGTCGGCGGCGGAGATGCCGGTGGTGATGCCATGACGGGCCTCGATGGAGGCGGTGAAGGCGGTGCCCATGCGGGCGGCATTGTGCTGGACCATCTCCGGTATCTCCAGGCGGTCCACCATCTCGCCGGCCATGGGGAGGCAGATCAGACCCTTACCATAGGTCGCCATGAAGTTGATGTCATCGTCGGTTACGAGCTCGGCGGCCATCGTGAGGTCGCCCTCGTTCTCCCGGTCCTCGTCGTCGCAGACTATGACCATCTTTCCGGCCTTTATGTCCTCTACAATCTCCTCTACCGGACTAAACGGCATCCAACCACTCCTCTCATAAATACTCTTTAGATACCCCGGGCCGACTTCCTACGCTCTCTGCCCGGCCTTTTTCGACTCTTTTGACTCTCTTGACTCTCTTGGCTCGCGTGCGGCCTTCCTGCTCTAGGGGCTCACGGCCCGCTCCGCATCAGATGGGCTACATGAGGCCCGAGCAGACGCTCCACGTGCTTGCCTATAACGTCGGCCTCCAGGTTTACCCTCGCCCCGTCGTCGAGCCTCCCGAGGTTCGTGGCATCGCGGGTCTGCGGCAGCACGGAGACGGTAAACGCACCCTCTGTTCCCGTCTCATGGTCGCCCTCCTCTACAGAGACCACAGTAAGGCTTATTCCATCCACGCAGATGCTGCCCTTCTCCACCGTGTAACGCAGCACGCTCTCCGGGGCGGCGAAGGTCCAGATCTCGGCTCCTCCTTCGGGAGAGCGCCCGAGGACGTGCCCGACGCCGTCCACGTGTCCCTGGACCATGTGACCGCCGAGCCTGTCTCCGACGGCCATCGCGGGCTCCAGATTCACCGGGTCGCCCTCCGCGAGGTCCCCGAGGGCGCTCCGCCGCAGCGTCTCCCGCATGGCGTTGAACGTTACGCGCCCCTGCTCCACGGAGCCGACGGTGAGGCAGACCCCGTTCACCGAGATACTCTCCCCGAGCCCGACGTCTCCGGCGAGGCTAGGGGCGGAGATAACGAGCCGGTGCATGCCGCCGTCCCCTCCCCCGCTCATCTCCGAGACGTGCCCGGTATTCTCGATAAGCCCGGTAAACATCAGGCCCCCTTTCTCGCCGGTACCGGCTCCGCCGGGTAGAGGGTGAGGGCCACGTCCTCCTCGAACCTCTCTACGTTCTCGACCGTGAAGCCGGATGCGCCGGCCAGGCCGGCTGGCTTGAGAGAGCCGACCGCCGGTACGCCGCCGGCCCCGATCAGGCGCGGCGCGTAGAACAGGGTCATCTTGTCTATGAGCCCGGCCCGCGCGAAGCTCGCGACGGTCTCTCCGCCGCCCTCGACGAGCAGCCCGCGCAGCCCGCGCCGTCCCAGATCGTCCAGCACGAAACCGAGATCCAACCCCCGTCCCTCCCCGTCAAAGTCCGGCACGGGCACGGGGTCCACGCCTCTCTCCTTCAAAGCATCCTCCCGGCCGTCGAACGACTTTTCCGACGCGAATACCACCACCGGCTCCTCCGGCGCTCCCCCGGCGAGCCGGCTCCCAGGGTCGAGGCTGAGTTCCGGGTCCAGGACCACGCGGGTAATCCCCGGCGGAGTTATCTCCGGCCGTAGATTCCGGGCGTCCAGCAGTGGATCGTCGGCGCGGGCGGTCCCCGCCCCCACGAGTACGGCCCCGGCCTCGGCTCGCAGCAGGTGCACCCGGTGGCGGGAGTCGTCGCCCGTGATCCTCTCCGGCCCGCCGCCGGAGGAGATGCGGCCGTCGAGCGTCATCGCAAGCTTTACGTGTACGAAGGGCCGCCCCGCGTCCATGTAGTGGAAGAACTGCTCGTTCTGCCTGCCGAGCCTGGAGACTAGTACCGGGTCCCGCTCGATCTCGACCTCTACCCCGGCGGCGCGCAGAAGCTCCACGCTCTGACCCCTCATCCTGGAGTCGGGGTCCAGATGCCCGACGACGACCCGGGAGATACCGGCCGCAATGATCGCCTCGGTGCAGGGCGGGGTGCGGCCGTGATGATTGCAGGGTTCGAGGGTTACGTACAGAGTGGCCCCGCGGGCCTCGCCGCCGCAGTCCTCGATGGCCGCTACCTCGGCGTGCTTCTCTCCGGCCCGGACGTGGAACCCCTCGCCCAAGATCCGGCCCTCACGCACGACTACGGCCCCGACGAGCGGGTTCGGTGCGGCGGTATAGCGTCCGCGCTCTGCAAGCTCGCAGGCGCGGTCCATAGGGTTCCGTGCCACGGTTTCCTTTCTCCCATCCGGACTATAACCGTCGGCACCGGACTACGGAACGCCTCGCAACGCCTGTGCGTGCGGGAGATCCTTCACCGGTTCAGCCTCCGCCAGAGGCGGAGGGTCGCGGGCTCCCCGGAAAGGTTGCTAGAAACGCTAGAAACCCTACCGGGCTCACCGCCGGCGCGGGAATTTCGCCCGCCCCCGAAAGCTACGCGGAATAACTTACCACACGGTCACATCCCGGACAAGGAACGCCATGTGTACAGGGAAAACGGAAAAGCGCGGGGCCGTTCAACCCGGCTCGGCTCCCGACGAGGCGCGTCTGCCGGAGGCTATGATCTTTCCCATCTCCGTGGCCGGGTCCCCCCCGAACACGGCCGAGCCGGCGACCAGCACCCGCGCCCCGGCCTCCACCATGCCCGGGGCCGTCTTCTCCGTAATACCGCCATCCACCTCTACGGGAACGTCAGCCATCTGCCTCACGCGGCGCACCTTGTCGGCGGCCTCGGGTATGAAGTCCTGGCCGCCGAACCCCGGATCTACGCTCATGACGTTCGCGTAGTCCACGTACGGCAGCGCCCACTCGACGGCCTCGGGGGAGGTAGCCGGGCTGAGGGACAGCCCCGCCTCGCAGCCTCCGGCCAGGATCATCGCCAGGGTGCGGTACAGGTGGCGGACGGCCTCGGGCTGGACGCTTATGCTGCACACCCCGGCCTCTATAAACGCCGGGATGAGATCATCCGGGTTTATAACCTGCAGGTGGACGTCCACGGGTAGGAACGTTGCGGACACGAGCGAGGCCGCGACCGCGGGACCGAGGCTCAGGTTGGGGACGAAATGATTGTCCATGACGTCGAAGTGGACCAGTTCGGCGCCACCCGCTCCCGTGGCGCGCACCTGACCGGCGAGGTCCGCAAAGTCAGCCGCGAGTATCGAGGGGCCGCCGGCTACCCGTCCATCAAACCCAGAGAAAAACCCCAATGCGCCTCCCGGTCCAACCGGCGGGCGGGGGCCGGTCCTGCGTCCGGCACCAAGACGCCCGCCAATATTCTACGGCCGGGTATTCTACACAAACCTGCATAGACGAGCGGCTCCCTAGTCGCGAGTCAGACGGTCCTTCAGGGATTTCATCGAGGAGGCTATTATGCGGGAGACCCTCCGCTGGGGCAGGCCGAGCCTGCGTCCGATCTCGGTCTGCGAGAGATCCTTGTAGAAGAACAGGTAGACCACCCTGCGCTGGAGCTCGGTAAGCTGTTGCAGGCCTTCTTCGAGGACGATCCTATCTTCCACCGGTAGCGAGAAGCTCTCGTGTCTGAGACTCCTGATGGCCGAGAGGTCCGCCTCCTCCGCGCCGTCGAGGGAAGAAACCTCCGTGTCCGAGAATAGCTTCAGTAGCTCGTGGACGCCTTCCGGGGTCAGATTGACCTCGGTGGCGATCTCCTCCGGCAGCGGCAGACGCCCGAGCTCGGCGCTCAGACGCGCCGTGGCCTCGGATACGCGGGCGTACAGGCTCCGCGCCCAGCGGGGCCGCTTTACGAGGCCGTTATCCCGAAAGTGGTGCCGGAGCTCGCCGTCGATCTTGGCGTAGGCGTAGGAGCCAAATCCGGCCTCGTACCCGGGATCGTAGCCGCGCACCGCCTTCAAAAGCCCGACGTAACCCACCTGTAGAAGCTCCTCGTAGCTCTCGTCGGAGTGCGTGGCGTAGCGGCGGACGATGTGGGCGAGCAGGCGCTCGTGCTCGTCGAGGATGCGCCGCAGGGCGTGGTCGTCACCCTCACGATACGCGGCGAGAGACGATGGCGTCCCGGAGTCGTCCGTCCGCCGGGCTCCGGCAATGCCGTAGACACCATAAGCGTCGTGAGCACCATAAGGGTCCAGAGACAACCCTAGACCCGGCCCCCACAACCCGCGCACGCGGAACACGCGGAATAGCGCCCCGCATGGCGCGACAGGAGCGTAAGAGATGAGTTTAGGATCGCATACGGCATACCAGTTTGTCGTAAAACCCGGCGGAGAGCTTTAACGGAGTTAACGGAAGCCCGGGCTCTTCCAGCTCCGGCGGGGTGTAGATAGGGTTGGCGCCGGTTGAGATGATGCTACAGCCTGACGCCGGGGATTACGGGGTGCGATAATTCCACACGGGGTTATCTGCGGAGCCTGGATGGCTCTGTAACTCCGGGCAAGTTCTGACGGCTGCGGACGACTGCGGAGGGGCATTGTTACACCAGACGGTCTTCTTCATAGCGGCGGTGTGGATGACCGTCCTGTTCACGGTCACGGCGATTTCGGTGGTGCGGATGCGCACGACGGCGGCGCGCATCCTGGCGCTAGACACCCTGACGCTCGTGCTGGTCGCGTTGCTCGTGCTCTACGGGAGCTCCTACCAGAGCCCCTACTTTCTGGAGGCGGCGCTCGCGCTATCGTTACTGGCCTTTATAGCGACGCTCGCGGCCGCCCGTTACCACGGCAACCGGAGGATCTTCTAGGGATGATAATAAGCCTGCTGGCGGACGCTCTCGTCATACTCGGCGTCTTCATAATGACCATCGGGGTGATCGGCATGCTCAGGATGCCCGACACTTACACCAAGACCCACGCGGCCTCCAAGGCGGTCTTTCTCGGTGTGATCGCGATTCTGGTCGCCTCGACGGCCTCGGGACAGGCGGACGTCATCCTGCGGGTAATACTGATCGTCGTGGCCCTGATCCTGACCACCCCCGTCGCCTCCCACGTGGTCGCCCGCGCCGCCTTCGAACGCAACGAGGTAATGCGCTCACCGGAGGCGGTGGACGAGTCCGGGTCCGGGCTGGACCGGAGGCCCGGATCCCCCGGCTAGTTCAGGGAGGCCGGGTAGATCCGGTAGATGAGTCTACCTAGCCCTTCAACCAGGCGAGAGCCTCATCGCGCTGTCCGGGCTCGAAATTCTCGATCTCCATGCTGGTGGACGAACCCAGATTCTCCGCGAGGTCCTCTATCCACCGCTTCTCGCTCACTACCGCCATGCGCTCGGCGTTCTGGAAGATGCTCGTCTCGAGCTTCGTGTCCTCCCACAGGGCCTTCGGCCCCATGCTGCCGAGCTCCTCGTACACCATGAGCAGCCTCAGCTTGTCGTACTCTTCGTCGAGGAGACCGCCGAACGTGCGGCCTCTATGTCCTTTTCCTCTACCTCTCCATCGAGGTAAAGCTCGACGATGTTCGTGTCCTGTACCTGGCTTGCGGTTAGCAACGCCGTCTCCTCTTTTCGGGGTTGAACTCTGTCTGTTACCTCTGTGTATGATCTCCATAATCTTCATGATCTTTATTCTCTACATGATCCACCTCCCAAGGCTCATGAGATGCGCTGGCTACTCCAGGAGGCGGACTACGCCCGTGGTGCCGTCCACCTCGACCTTCTGGCCGTCCCGGAGCTTCGTGGTTACGCCCTGGATTCCGGCCACGCACGGCTTGCCGTACTCGCGGGCCACGACACCGCCATGCTGGAGCATGCCGCCAACCTCCAGGATCACGGCCTCGGCGTTCAAGAACAGCGGCGTCCAGCCCGGGTCGGTGGTGTAGGCGACAAGCACGTCCCCCTTCTCGACGGGCTTCTCCCGGGGTGTTTGCAGGATCTTGATCCGTCCCGTGGCCGTCCCGCGGGAGATTCCGAGCCCGGTATATACGTCCGGATCATCCTGCGGCGTTTCGACCTGCCCGATGCGGCCGCGGGAGTCTATGAGGTGCGGGAACGAGTCCACCTGCTTTAGCTTCTGGTAGAACGGCAGCCTCTTCGCGAGCACCTCTCGCAAGTCGTAGGCGGGGTCCGCGTTCGCGGCCGACACCTCGTCCAGGGTGAGGTAGAAAATCTCCTCTCTATTGTCGAGCCGCCCCTTTTCGACGAGGCGGTCGGCCTCGATCAGGGCGCGCCGCCGGAACGCTCCGTTCGCCAGGACCATCAGGTACTTTGGCGTGTCTCGGGTGCCGCCCATCATGTCGATCATGCCGTATGCTCGCTCTAGCTGGCGGCTCTTGCGGTTGTCGAGCTTCTCCTGCAACTGCTCGTAGGCCGCTTTGCGATTGGCGACGCGCTCTTCCTGCGACTTCTCGGGATCGAAGGTACTCTCTGCCATGTAGGACATCTGCTCTAAGGCGAGCCTCGGCTCGTCGCCGTAGCGGGGGTTCGAGAGATCCAGCTCACCCGGTCCCCGGGACCCGTATTGCTCGACGAACTCAGCCCACGCCGCCATGAACTCCTCCGGAAGCTCTCGGTTCTCCAGCCTATTTGTAAGGCTGTCGAGATCATTGAATTCTTCCGGGTCGAGCATCCGGGTGAGGCGGTAGAGCTGCATGCTGATGTTCACGGCCTCGTTACCCGAGAGGCCGGTTTTCATGGTGTCGGCCAGCCGCTGATTCTCTTCGGGCTCGTCAGCGAAAAGACGGTTCAGGCGCCACAGATAATAGAAGTAGACCAGCAGCGCGGGGAACGAAAACTCAGAGAGCACCGGACCCATGATGGCGTCGTGTTTACGGCGCACGGCGTTCAGCAGCATGTTCGGGTTCGCACTCACTTTGAGAGCCTGCTCCGCGTCGGCTATGGCACGCTCGTAGCGGCGATAGAAGCGTTCGGGGCTCCACCAACCGTAAACCGTATCCCCTATGAAGCGGCGCGAGTGCCACAGTGCACGGGGTATCTGGCGAGCTATAGCACTCCAGCGCAGCGCGTCTACCGGCTCTCTGGCGCGGTAGCGATCCTCGTCCAGGTTCTCCAGCAGCTCGCCGAGCAGCGCGTCGGCGGGACCGAACAACTTGGCGATATTGCTTGCGCCGAAGAGCGTCAGCAGCTGCGAGAGGTTCATGTAGTAGCGGCCCCCGGTGCCGAACAGAATGCTCTCGTGCGGGTCACCATCCGCCGGCACCTCTACCGGCCCGACGAACGGGTTTGCCCATATGGCGACGGACTTGAACAGCCAGTCGAGCGTCATGGGCGAGATGGGGGCATTGGTGGTTAGCCCTTCGGTCAGGGCGGCGTCCAGATAGAGTATCCGGTCCTCTCCGGGCTCCGTCCGCATCTCGGGCGGCAAGGGCACGTAGGCCGTAATCGGGCGTGCCTGGAGCATGTACAGCTCGCCCTCGGCGTAGGCCCACTCCGTGTCCATCGGCTGCTCGTACAACTCTTCAACCCGGGAGATCATGTCCACGATCTCAAAAAGCTCCGCATCGGTCAGGGAGAGCTCGTCCGTGCGTGGGTCGGCCTTCTCGGCGGTGCCGCCGTCGGCCTGTAGCCAGACCGAGGTCTCCTTGCCGCCGACGCTCTTCTCCACGATTGAGCGGGTCTGCTTGTTGACCACGAAGTGGTCGGGAGAGACCTGACCCGAGACGACCGACTCTCCGAGACCCCAGTTGGAATCTACGACCGCCTCGTCGTAGTCGTTGGTGATCGGGTTCAAGGAGAACCCGACCCCGGCGCGTTCGGAGGAGATCTGCTGCTGCACGATCACGGCGATGCGCGGGTCGTCCGTGGCGAAGCCTTGCTCCCGCTTGTACACGAAGACGCGCTCGTCGAAGGCAGAGACGAAGGAGCTACGCAGTGCGTCGGGCAAGGTCTCCTTCGTAACGCCGAGCTCGGTCTCGTAGCCGCCCGCGAAGGAGGCTCCGGCGAGGTCCTCTTCGGGTGAGGAAGAGCGGACTGCGAGCAAAGCACCATCCGGCAGCGAGGTCAAAGCTGCGTCAAGCTGCTCCCGTTGGTCGGCCGTGAGCTCCAGGTTCTCGCAGGCGGCCTTGAGGTCGTCCGTGCTCGGAGAGAGGTCGTCTCCTCCGCGCAGCGCCTCCTGCAAAGCCTCCCACTCCGGCGTGGATCTGAGCTCTGAGATCCAGGGCTCGAAGAACCCAACGGGCAGGTTGAAGCCGGGCGGCACCGGTAACCCGGCCCGCGTCATGCGCATCAGCGAGAAGCCCTTGCCGCCCACTTCGTTAACGCCCGGTTTATCCGGGGTGGTGAAGTTGTAGATCATCTTCTGAGCTTCCTCTCTAAGGTCTTTGTAGCGTGTTCCTAGCCCGCCAGCGAGCCGGAGAAGATCTGCCAGGCGAGCGCCGTCTTCGCAGCGAGGCTGAGGACCAGGTAGGCGGTCTCGCCGAAGGCGTAGCTGCGCCAGGGTCCGATCTGGCGGTACTGCAGCCACTGGTTGGCGGCGAAGCTCATGAAGAAGATAAACAGGGAGACGAAGATCCCGTACACGAATCCCGGAACGGTCTCCGCGCCCACGAAGTTCACGACGATAGCCACCCACGGGGCGAGCCCAGCCAGGATTCCGAACCAGAACGGCATCATCGTAACTCTGTCGATGCCGGGCGGGTTCATCCTCTCCTGCAGCCACCCGAACAGGATCATCGCCACGTTCGCCCCGATGATCCCGATAATGGCGGCGATGCCGGTGATACCGGCGTAGAAGCTGATGAGCAGCACCATCACCGTCGAGCTTACGGAGTATTCGAGCCAGCGGAAGCGGTTGATCCCGGCCCGCAAGTCCGTCTCATAGCGGCGGCGGAACACGGTCGAGGTGAGCAGATGGTCGAGGGCGGCAAGGCCCAGGAACACGGCTATAGCGGCCCCGATCCGCACGTCGAACAACGACTCGGGCGCGGGCACGGGGGCTCCGGGAGGTCTTGGGGAAGGTCGAGGTGACGGTGGTGGCGAAGTCTGTCGCCAGCGCGAGTATCACCACGGCCTGGACGGCGTGCAGGACCGTGAGGCCTATGTTCCAGATCCGGAGCCTTTTTAGCCGGGAGTCGGTAGTTCCGGACGCTGTTGCGGAAGTTCCGGTCGCAGAGGTTTCGGTTGTGCTCATCGGGTGCTCCTTTTCGGGGTAGTGTAAGTATTGGTTGCGGGCGGCAAGTTCTCTGCCGTCGCTGACGAACGCACCGCCACCGCCTGACCCGTTTCGTCCGTTAAATTTCCGTAGGCTTTTTTGATCTCCGTCACCAGTTCATTGGGGATCACCCCTTGCTGAAAGAGCGCCTCAATCTCCGCGGACGCGGACTCGAAGGAAGCTGAATCATCCGCCCGTGTTTGCGCGGCCAGGTCGATGGTTTGTGCCTGCAGCCCGTTGACCTCTACAAAGGCGGCGCATGCGTCGGTCGTCATCGCAAAGCCAGATGATATAGGGAGTTCAGCCTGTACAAGCTCACTCAGGTTGGCCCCTTTGCCGCCGGCCAGATCGCTGGCGGATGTATCCAGATCCGCAAACCATTTGATCGTTTTATGAGCTGTCATGAGATCATTACTCCTTTTCGGCATAGACCATCCGCTCGATCGCCATGAACGGCAACTCACGCCCGGTCGGTTTCACATATCGGTCAGCCAGGTCGTCATAGCCAAGATGCTCGATCATGCGCCAGCCGTACTCGCCCAGGAATCCGGCCACTTCCTCCGGTTCGAACCCAAAGTGCCACGCGTTGTTCTTGACGATCATCCGCTCGTAAAACTTCTCCAGCCCATATAGTTCCTCTCCCTCGACAAAATCCTTGCGCACGTACGTAAACGCCCACCGACTGCCCGCCGGTGCTTGCGCCAGAAAATCGAAGGTCTGTCGGACGGCCGTTTCCGTCAGGTATTGCGAGACTGCTTCCCAGACAAAGAAGGTTTTGGTGTCAGCGGCATACCCATGTGCAGCCAGCACGGGCCCCAGTTCCTGCTCGACGAAGTTGATCGGAACGAGCGTAACGTTTGTGGGTATCTTGCCCAGTGCCTTTTGCAGGTTTGCCTGCTTGGCCTCGATATTCGCGGGCTGGTCAACTTCCCAAACGGGCACGTTCGCCAGGGCGGGCAGTCGGTACACACGCGTGTCGTAGCCTGCTCCCAGATTCACCACGGCATCGACTGAATTCTCGCCAGCCACGGCCAATACCACCGTGTCGTCAATGTAGCGCTTGCGGCACACAATACCGCTCCAGATGCCACCTACTTGCTTCTCTGACGCCCTGACCATCCAGTCCCTCAACACAGGAATCCGCGTCAGTTTGACCAAGAATTGATAACCAACGGGCAGAATTTTCAAAGCGAGTTCATCGTGGATGATGCGTTGATCACCGGGGAAATTTTGTTCGATGGCGACCATCATCGTGGGGGCAACGCCTGTTTGCGCGGCGACACTCGTGTCGATTTTTCTTTCTGCTTGCGTCATGTTTTGTATTCTTTCTCTGGTCTCATATCCGAACCGGGCGCATTCTCATGCCCCAGGCTTTCTAGCCGCAGCGCTTACTGATCCAGGATCTCCACGACCCTTGGGTGCCGTCCACACACGGTTTGTCGTGCTCCTGGGCCACCGCCCCACCGTGTTGCAACATGCCACCCACCTCCAGGATGATGGTCTCCGTGTTCAAGGACAGCGGCGTCCAGACCGGATGGCTGTGGAGAGCTAGGACTGGATCCAGCGCCACGCCTCCTCGTATTGCAAGTCCTCGAAATGCTTTATCTCGCCACTGATCAGCGCGTCCCCGAGGCTCTGGGCCCACTCCAGAAGCGAGGCGTCGCCCACGATGGCGTAGCGCTCTATGTCTTTCGCGTACGGGGCTAGCTTCAAGCGTTCCGCCAGGGCACCGAATCCCACGTTGGGAATCTCGTTCATGCGGACGAGTAGGCGGACCTTGCCGTGCTCGGCGACGACTTCCTTGACCTCTTGGGAGAGGTTCGCGACCTCCTTCTCCGTGATCCTCTCTTTTACCTCGTAGGCCAGCACGTTTCCGGTGCCTTCGTCCAATCTCTTCAACATAGTTGTCTCCTTTTCGTGTTCACTCTGTCCAACCCGGCCAGGTTTTGCCTACAGCATTGATGGTTATTCGTTAACCGCTACCGCCAGACCGCCGTGCGGCCGCTCGCCGCCCTCGACCTCTCCTACCGGCTCGTATTCCGCCAGGCGGAGCCCGTTCCTCTCCAGAAATTTCGCCAGTTGCTCTCTGGCGGGGGCTTCGGTGCTGATGCCGAACGTCCACGGTTCGCCTATGAGTCGAGCTGCCAGCGTGGCCATCCGGTAGATCAGCGACGTATTACCTTCGACGATGTGACGAGCCGGGTAATCGAAAGCTATCGCGCTGCCCGGCGCTAGTTGCTCCGCGACGGTTTTGAGGGTTGCTTCGACCGCTTCGGCTTCCAGGTAGTACGTGACCCCTTCCCACAGAACGAAGGTCGGCTTGCTGGGGTCGAAGCCAACACGTTCGAGCGCATCGAGCCACGATTCCTCGTTGAAGTCGGCAGCGGCGAAGACTACATCCGAAGCGTCGATGTTCGCCGCCGCCAGCGACTCGCGCTTCTGTGTCTGCGTCTCTGGCGCATCGACCTCGAAGGCTTGCGCGTCGGTCCCTTTGACCAGGTTGTATGAGCGTGTATCCCAGCCGGCGCCGAGGATCACGACCTGCTCCGCCTCGCCGAGATGATCTCGCAGGGCGTCATCGAAGAAGCGGGTGCGGTGACCGAATGCGCCCCAGATGGAGGACGAGCTATACACTGGGTAGTCGTACATGTTGGTCGTGACCCCGGTGGTACGCATTGCCAGCAGGGTCGGCCCCAGCATCAGGTTGACCGCGAGAGGCGAGACGGTGGGCAGAGCGTAGAGGAGTTGCTTGTTGGCTTCGTCTCGCCGTTTGTTCTGGGCGTGCAAGATGTAGCGGGCGAAGAATGGATCATACGCCGTCGCCGAAGTACGCGACTCGCGCAACCTCAAGACGAAATTGACCGAGAATAGAATCACCCCTACAACGATAACGGGCAGCAAAACGATCTCGATAGCGGCGAAAACGAGCAGTGATCCCTGCCTGGACAATGCGCTCTCCATTCGTAATAGATCCGGTTGGTCAGAGGACGAGCAGTATCCTGAACTTGTCGCGCCCGGCTATGGTCGTCTTGATCTCCGCAAACACGGTCTCAAGCTCCTCGTCCGTAGGCTTCTCCCGGGACTCGTAGCTCAGCACGTTCTCCGCACCCCCGTGCAGCCTCTTGAACAGTCTCGTCTCTCCGGTTCCCTCGTCGGGCTCGGACGTCATGGTTGGATCCGTCCTAGTCCGTCTAGGAGGTGAGCCACCGCAGCGCCGCCTCCTCTTCGCCGGGATCGAAGTGCTCCATCCTGGCCTCGAACACGCGGTCAACGCCCTCCATCATCCGCTCGAACCACTCCTTGTCGGTGACGACCGCCGCGCGCTCCAGCTCGCTCAAGACGCTGGTCTCGAGCTTCAGGTCCTCCCAAATGGCCCCTGGTCCGACGTTGCCGAAGTTCCCGAGGACGACCAGGATCTTGAACTTGCCGTGCTCGGAGATCACCCGGTCGATCTCGGCACGCAGATCCTCCACCTCGCTCTCCTGTACCGCGCCGTCCAGGTGGACCTCGACGATGTTAGTGTCGGCTATGATCTGCTTGGTTAGCATCTGTATCTCCTAGTACTGGTATTGGGATACAAGGCGCGATCCGCGCGACGAGTCTCGGTAGAGCCGCCACGCGGACCCGGCCATCTTCGTGCAGGGATTGCAGGGTTAGTTGTAGATGTCGCGCCGGTGGAAGATGAGTACGGCTAGCCCCGCGAGCACTACGGTGGCTCCGGTAAGGACGGAGAAGTTAGCCCAGTCCATGCCGTTCTGTACCGCCGAGCCGTAGTAGTTAAAGGCCGACAGAGGCTGGATCGTCTCGAAGAACTCGACTGAGCCCGCCAGAGCATCCACGAAGTACATCACGATGAGTAGCGCGGCCGGTATGGCGAGCGCCAGGAATCTCCGGTGGAGTACCGCGGAGAGCAGCAGCGCCAAACCGCCGAAGAAGATGCACAGCGCCCACAGGGTGAGAGAGCCCGCCGCCATCGAGCCGAGTGCGAGATCCACGTCCGCGATAACCGCTGTTAGCCACGTTGCGGCTCCCATGATGGTGACGATTCCGAGTAGCAGTACGGCGGCGGCTAGAAAACGACCCGTCGCAAACTGCCAGCGCGATAGCGGGTTGCCCATCAGGATGTCTATCGTACCGTCTTCTTCCGCACCAGCTATGGCCGAGGAGGCCACGAGTATCGGGAAGAAAGATAGTGCCAGCGGCACCAGGAAGCCGAGCATCTCCCCGTTTAGCCAGCTCTCGACGGAACTGAAGGCGCCGGCCCCGAACCCGACCATCTCCCTCATGGCATCCGGCATGCTGCTTACCATCTGCTCCATGCCCGCCCCGCTACCCGAGATCGAGGGGTATAGCGCCACGAACAGGGCTCCGAGGAGTCCGAGGGCGGCGCCCCAGATCAGCATCGCCCTCGCCTTGAGGTTGATCGCATGCCCCGTAATCGTCAGTAGCTTCGTGAGGCCGTTCGGGCTCCGGGCCTCCCGGTAGGTAGTTCCTTTCTGTGTTTTCTGTACTTGTCCGACGCTCATCGGTTTGGCCTTTCTCTAAAATTTCTCTGCTTTACAGGCATCTATGCAAAGCCCTACGTGAAGATGTCGCGCTTCTGGAAGGCGAAGACCGCCACTACCGCCAGGACCACGGCGATCGCGGACATCCCGGCAAAACCGGCCCAATCTATGCCGCTCGTGAGTGGCGTCCCGTAGTGGTAGATCGCGGAGAGGTTCTGTACCCACTCGATCTCCTCGACGATGCCGCCCAGAGCGTCCATGAAGTACATCGCAAAGAGCACGGCTCCCGAGATGCCTATGGCTACCACCCTGCGATGGAAGACCGCCGAGGCAACCAGAGCGAGCCCGCCGAACAGCAGTGCCAGAGGCCACGCCCCGAACACGCCCTCCGCGACCGCTCCAAGCGGCAACTCTGCGTCTATGAACAGCGCCGAGCCCCACAGGATGAGGCCGAAGATGGCGAGGATTCCCACGAGCGCGACGGCGATGGACACGAAGTAGGCCGCGATGAGCTGCCAGCGCGAGAGGGGGTTACCCATCAGGATGTCTATGGTCCCGTTCTCCTCGGCCCCGGCTATCGCCCCGGCAGCGGCCAGGATGGCGAAGAAGGGAAGGGCCAGCGGGAGTACGAGCCCGAAGATCTCGGCTTCGAGGAAGCCCTTTAAGTTACCCAGGGCGGCGATATCCTCTACCCCAGCGGCCTGCATCATACCCTGGGGTAGTGCATCGCTCATCTGCTGTAGGCCAGGGCCGCTTGCGATGCCGGGGAAGATGGCGACCATCATCACGCCAAGCGCCCCGAGCGCTGCGCCCCAGATGGCCACGCTCCGGGCCTGGAGGCCCATGACGTGTCCGAGGAGCACGCCGAACCTGCGCCCCGCTCCCGGCGCTGCCGGGGCCTGCGGTGCTACGCTTCTCGTCCTGGCTCCTGCGGCGCTCATTGCCTGTCTCCCTTCTGGGCGGCTCTCTCTACCGGGCGCTCCGCTCCGTCTCCGGCGGTCATTCTCTCGACGGTCCTCTCCACGGTCTGCTCGACGATAGCCTCTATGGCCTGCTGCATGGCGATTCCCGCGCTGGACGCCGGTGAGGATGTCCGGCTGCCGTTGTGCGAGGCTTCGGAGCCGGTGTAGCGGGAGGTGGCCTCTGCGCCCGTCCCCGCCGGAGATCCGTTGCCGTTCCTGGCGTTACCGGTGTCGCCGTTGCCCGGAGCACCAGAGGGACCGGAGGCCGGGGCCTTACCCGCACCCGGGACGCTGCTCGCTTCTCCCTCGTCGCTCGTGTCCTCGCCGCCGTAGTAGGCGAGGAAGATCTCCTCCAGGCTCGGCCGCTCGTAGATCATGTCTAGGACCTCGTGCCTCGCGGCGAGCTTTATGACACTGTCCAGGTTCCCGTGCAGCTCGAAGGAGAGCCTCTCTCCGTCCTGCTCGAACTTTTCGATCCCTTCCAGCTCCTCGAAACGCCGCGCTTCCTCTCCCCCGATGGCATTGGCGAAGTCGAGCATCACGTGCCGGAAGGACTTGTTTATCAGGGTGTCGGTGGTCTCGACCCGGACGAGCTCGCCCTCGCGGATGATCCCGACCCGGTCACAGACCCGCTCTACCTCGTTCAAGGTGTGAGACGAGAAGAATACGGTCCTGCCCTCCGCCTTGACCTCGCCTATGATCCTCAGGAACTCCTCCTGGACCAGCGGGTCGAGCCCGCCCGTGGGCTCGTCCAGAATGAGCAGCGGCGGGCGGTGGAACATGGCCTGTATCAGACCGATCTTCTGCTTGTTGCCTCTCGAAAGACGGCGCATCGGACGCGTGAGGTCCGCGTTGATCCTGTCCGCGAGCTCGTAGGCGTAGTCCAGGCTCTCGACGCCGCGCAGCCGGGCGAAGAGCTTCAGGAGCTTCTCGCCGTTCATGCGGTCTTCCAGGGCGAACTCGCCTGGAAGGTTGCCGACCATCGAGCGGACGGCCACGCTGTCGCGGCTGATGTCGTGGCCGAAGATCTCGGCGCTGCCGCCCGTGGGATGCATGAAGCCGAGCAGCGTGCGGATCATGGTCGTCTTACCCGCGCCGTTCGGCCCGAGAAATCCGAAGACCTCGCCCTCGCGAACCGTGAGGTCCACGTCCTTTATTCCGCGGTTCTTGCCGTAGGTCTTGGTAAGACCTTTAGCCTTGACTACCTGCTCCACGTCTGCTCCTTTCCTTTCTCTTCTTGCCAACGGTCTATGATCTCGGGAAACTCGCGCTCTAAATGAACGAAGAAGTCGTGCATGTCCTCCAGCTTCTCTCTGGTCTCATCCTCGTCGGAGTCCACGATTGCCAGGCCCCGTTCGGCCATCTCACGTAAGGCCTTGAGAGACTCCATCTCACGGCGCATGAACTCGTCCCAGGCCCCAGGCTTGACCCGGAAGTAATCCCGGCGCTCCCCCCGCCTGGTGTAGCGCTGCACGAGCCCCATCTGCGTGAGGGTCTTGGTAGCCGAGCTAATGGAACCCCGGCTCGCCTGCAAAGCCTCTGCAAGCTCCTCCGCGGATAGCTCGGGCTCCTCGGAGACCAATAGCGCCCCGAGGGACCTCCCAACCATTCTCTGCAGCCCGAACCCCTCGAACATCATGCCGAAGTCCTCTACGTAACTGGCTCTCTCTTCGTCCACGCATCACCTCCACGTAGCGGTCTCGTTTATATTGATACTATAGCAATGTAAGTAATTTCAGTCAATACTGAAAGGACGAATTTTCAGAAATTTGAGTAAAGCCTTTGGCTCGGCGTTATCCAAACTCTCAGCAACGATGGAGGACTGTGGAGGGTGGCTTTGGATCTAGCCGGAGGTAGGTTGGGGCGCGGTGTGATGGTTCATGCAGGTTGAGGCGTAGTCAGATCGCTTCGTAGCCGGATATGCTGAACTGCGGTAATCTGCAACGGTCTATCTTAGAAGAGCCGGCAAGGGGACGACGTTTAGAGGAGGGGCTTAGAAGAGGAGATGCGGGTGATATCGAAGGGGGTCGTTCGGATGTACGAGGAGTATGAGCGGAGCCGAGGCGATCTAAGCGGAATGTTTTCGGTCCTCGCCGATGCTTTTACCATCGATCGGGTGCTCTACCCAGGGTCATACATCCACCTCAGCCCTTCGCTCATCTTCCCCAGCGTTGTATACGTAGATACCGACAGACGGGCCAAGAAGTTCTTCTCCGACCGTTCAAGTGTAGAAACGCTTGTGGATGCCCGCAAGCAGTATGACGAATCTTCCGGGATCACCTTTCATCACGCCGACTACACCACCGCCTTGGACGAGCCGGATGAGAGCTTTGATCTGCTCATCTCACTCTACGCCAGCTTTGTCTCCGAAGCCTGCAAGCGGTATCTGCATGTGGGCGGGTGGCTGGTGGCCAACAACAGCCACGGAGATGCCAGCATGGCCTCCGTAGATCCTGACTACGAGTTTGTCGCTGCTATCAAGCATCGCAGCGGTCGCTACGGGCTTGCCAGCAGGGAGCTTGATTCCTACTTCGTGCCAAAGAGAGACGTCGAGGTAACACCAGAGCTGCTCAGATCGACCGGAAGAGGAGTCGGCTATACCAAGTCCGCCGACGCCTACGTCTTTCGACGTCGTCACTGAGCTCCCGAGCCTGAACCTAAATCCACCCTGCCGGAAGTGTACATTGCCAGTGCCCTGCCACTCTGACCGCACCCTGGAGTCAAGCCTATTCTTGAGTGGGTCTAGATCGCATTCTGAGCTTACGGTGTAGACTTTGGAGCGTTATAGCTTGGCGGGGGTTGATCAGGCGATGGCTCGGGAGGCGCGACGATGTCGGAGGGTGTATCCGTACCGAAGCTTTTGGGATCGGTGCTCGCCTGCGAAGCGGCCGGGGTCGTGGGGGCGATAAGCACCTCTCGCGGAGTAAATGACTGGTATCCGCGTATAGAGAAGCCCTCGTTCACGCCGCCCGGCTGGGTGTTCGGGCCGGTGTGGACCACGCTGTACGCGATGATGGGGGTCGCTTACTCTCTCGTGTCGCAGCGGGGAGACGACGGCGGTGATCTCCATCGGGCGTCGCGTGTCCTGTTCTGGACGCAGCTAGCCCTGAACGTGTTGTGGTCCTATCTCTTCTTCGGCCGCCGGAGGCCGGGGTGGGCGCTGCTCGAGATAGCCTTTCTGTGGTCCGCCATCGTGGCTACCACGGCGGCGTTCTCGAAGCTCTCCCGGACGGCGGCGCTGCTAATGGTCCCGTACCTTTTGTGGACGAGCTTCGCGGCGGTTTTGAACCTCTCGATCTGGCGTCTCAACAAGTAGTCTCACCGTTAAGCGCCGTTACGTGCCGTTACGCGCGGCCGCCCCCGAGCGCAGACTAGAACCTAGCCAAGCCCCCTTAATACTCCGTAAGCCTTCCACGGTTGCCGGAGGACGTCACCGTGTTATATTCCTCGTTTATGAACAAATTCATTCATTTATCACTGCCATGCCGCTTGCGTGCTCGATGAAGCCAGATGAAGCCAGATGAAGGGTCAGGTGCAATGGGTATCTTTTACAGGGTAGGGCGTCTCATATACCGTTTACGGTGGCTGGTGGTCCTGCTCTGGGTCGTGGCGCTCGGGGTGAGCGCGTACTTCGCGCCGCAGGTGGGCGACCGGTTAACCGGCGGTGACATTACACTTCCGGGCTCGGAGTCGGCCGCGGCGCAGGAGATTCTCGACGAGCAGGGTTCCGGCTCCGGCGATTACGTGATCGTGTTCCAGAGCGAGAGCCTGGACGCCAAGGGCGACGATTTCCGGCAGGCGGAGTCCGAGATTCTGGACCGGGTGCGGGACCTGCCGGGGGTGTCGGAGGTTACCGGATACGAGAGCACCGGGGAGGACTCCTTCGTCTCGGACGGCGGCGAGAGCTACGCCGTGATCGGCACAGGGGGCTCGGCGGGCAACAACTTGCTGGAGAATATCCGGTCGGAGACCGGCTCCGGCGAGCTTGAGACCTACGTTACCGGGCAGGACGCGGTGGAGAGCGACCTGCAGGAGGCCGCCCAGGAGAGCATCGAGCAGGCCGAGATCTTCGCCCTGCCCATCGCGCTCGTCATACTGGTGGTAGCCTTCGGCGGGCTCGTGGCGGCTGGCATACCGATGCTGGTGGGCGTGACGAGCGTGCTCGGCACGCTCGGGCTGGTGTTTCTCGCCTCCCAGTTCTACGAGATGTCCATATTCGTTACCCAGGTCGCGACGATGCTCGGGCTGGGCCTGGGAATAGACTACGCCCTGATGGTCGTGAGCCGCTTCCGCGAGGAGCTAGAGGAGCACCCAGCCCCGGAGGCGGTGGCGCGGACCGTGGGCACCGCCGGGCGCACGATCTTCTTCTCCGGTACGGCGGTGCTCATAGGGCTGGCCGGGCTGTTCTTCTTCCCGCTGCCGACCCTGCGCTCGGTCGGTATCGGCGGCGTGCTCGTGGTCTCCACCACGGTGCTGGCGGCGCTGACGCTGGCCCCGGTGGTCATGGGACTGCTCGGGGGCTGGATCAACCGCCTCTCGGTCCGGCGTCGCCGCTCCCGGAACGCGGCATCCGGCGCGGGCAACGTGTGGCAGCGTATCGGGGGCCTCGGGATGCGCCGTCCAGTGTTCACCATCCTGGCCGTCGCGGTCGTCGCCGGGGCGCTCATCTATCCCTTGAGCAACCTCCAGACCGGGCTGGCGAACGCCCAGGCGCTGCCGGACGAGGTGGAGTCCCGCGCCGGTGACGACCTCCTCCGAGAGGAATTCCAGTACGCGAGCCTGAGCCCCATACAGCTCGTCGCCCGCACCGGCGGCGACCCGACGAACGCCGAGAACCTGGCCAAGATACAGACCCTCGGCCAGGAGGCAGCAGACACGCAAGGCGTGGACGGCGTGACGAGCGTATACACCGTCGGGGAGCAAGCGGCGCAGCAGTACGCGGAAGGGATACAGGAAGCCCGCCAGCAGGCCGAGGAAGAGGCGGCCTCGCAGACGGATCAGGTGGTTGACGAGCAGTTCGAGGAGCAAATAGAGACCCAGACGGACAAGGCCATCGAGGAGCAGCTCGCCGCGCTCCGGGAGCAGCGCGGCACGGTGCCCGAGGGCTCCGAAGAGCGGATACGCTCCGAGGTAGAGCCGCAGGTCCGGCAGTCGCTCGAAGAGGCCGGCGCCAGAGAGAAGATAAGGACCGAGGTAGAAAAGAAGGCCCAAGAGCGGATAGACGAGCAGGTGCCAACCATCCCCGACGGCGTCTCCGCCAACGGTGAGATAACGCCGCAGGGCGTCGCGAGCTTCCTCGACACCGACGCCGCCCGGGATAACGGGCAGCTACAGGACGCGCTCGACACCTTCGTCGCGGACGAGGCCGCTGTCGTACAGGCGGTCCCCGACTCGGACCCGTACTCCGAGGAGTCCCGCCAGACCGTGCAAAATCTGAGAGGTCTGCAAGACCCGGAGGGGCTGGACGTCTCGGTCGGCGGCCTTTCGGCGCAGCAGCGGGACGTGCTGACGGAGCTTTTCGGTCCGCCGCTGGTCTACGCCGGGCTGTTCGTGATCGGGGCGACCTACCTGACGCTGGCGGCGAGCTTCCGCTCGCTCGTTGCCCCGCTCAAAGGTCTGCTGGTAAACGGTTTGAGCCTGGCCGCGAGCATGGGTGTACTGGTCTTCATCTTCCAGCAGGGGCACCTCTCGGAGGCGCTGAACTTCACCGACACCGGCTTCGTGGACGCGCTGGTCCCGATACTCACTTTCTGCGTCGTGTTCGGGATCTCCATGGACTACGAGGTCTTTTTGCTCTCCCGCATCAAGGAGGCCCGCGACGCCGGGGAGACCCCGGAGAAGAGCATAGACATCGGGCTGTCGTCTATCGGCGGGATCATCGCTTCGGCGGCGGCGATCCTGATGACCGTTACGGGAGCCTTCGCCTTTGCCGACATCCTGCAGATAAAAGCCCTCGGCATCGGCATCGCGGTCGCCGTGTTCATCGCGGCGTTCCTCATGCAGATGCTCTTCGTGCCCGCCGTGATGAAGCTGCTCGGCGAGTGGGCCTGGTGGCCCTCCGGGTCCCGGAAAAAGAAGAAAGAAAAGAAGAAAGGCTAGCGTGGCCCGTCCGGCGGACCCCGGCAAGCGGGAAAGGATACTGGAGACCGCGCGGGCCGTCTTCGTGGAGGACGGCTACGACGGGGCGAGGATGACGAGGATAGCTTCTGGAGCCGGGGTGGCCGTCGGGACGCTATATTTGTACTTCGACTCCAAGGACGCCCTGGCGGTCGCGCTAACGGATCAGTTCTTCGAGAAGGTCTCGCACAGGGTAAAGCCAATGCTCGCGGACCTCTCCTCCCCGGAGAGCATAGGCCGGATAGTGGACTCGGCGCTGGAGATAGCCTCCGAGGAGCGGGACCTGTTCAAGATCGAACGCCTACCCGAAAGGTCCGCCCACAGCTTCAGGGAGGAGATGGCGCGGGTCTTCTCCGAGAGGCTACAGAGCCAGATAGGCTCCGGCGCGATAAACGACCTGGACGCGCCCGTGGTGGCGAGCCTGCTTATAAGCCTCATAGAGAGTGCGATCTACGAGTGCTTGGTGTGGGAGACGAAAGACCTCTACCGCTACCGGGAAGCACTAAAATGGACCTTTACCCGCCTGCTGCTCGGGCGGGGCCCGGACGGCTCATAGGACTCATAGGGGAGGATATTCTTGAGCCCACTGAACCAAGAGGATTACGCCCGCCACGACGCCACCGGCCTGGCCACGCTGGTAAAAACCGGCGAGGTAAGCGCCGGCGAGCTTCTGGAAACGGCCATCTCCCGGGCGCACGAGGTAAACCCGCGCCTGAACGCCATCGTGCATCCGATGCTCCAGGAAGCGCGGAGCCGGGCAGATAGCTCTGAAGAAGGGCTTTCGGGTATTTCAGGACCTTTCACCGGGGTGCCTTTCCTCACAAAAGATCTGGGCCAGGACTACGCCGGACATCCGACCTCTTGCGGCAACCGCATCCTGGCCTCGCCTCCGGTTCCGGAGCACGCCACGGTGGTGAGGCGGTGGCTGGAGGCCGGGCTCCTCGTCTTCGGCAAGACCAATACCCCGGAGTTCGGGGCCAAGGGCGTTACCGAGCCGGAGGCCTTCGGCCCAACCCGCAACCCCTGGGACGAGACCCGGACGCCGGGCGGCTCCTCGGGGGGCTCGGCGGCCGCGGTCGCGGCGGGCATCGTGCCGGTGGCCGGGGCGAGCGACGGCGGCGGCTCGATCCGCATCCCCGCCGCCTGTTGCGGGCTCGTCGGGCTCAAGCCGGGCCGGGGCAAGGTGCCCCACGGCCCGGTCCGCGGAGAGGCCATGCAGGGCGCCTCGACCGACGGCGTCGTGTCCCGCTCCGTGCGTGACACCGCCGCGATGCTCGACGTGCTAGTTGGTAACGAGCCCGAGGACCCGTACCAGGCGTCCATCCTGGAGAGGCCCTACTCGTCGGAGGTCGGGCGGGAGCCCGGCAGGCTGCGCATCGGCTTTACCCACCACTCCTCGCTCAACCCGCAGGCCCACCCGGAGGCGGTCGCGGCGGTCACCGACGCCGCCAGGCTTTTGGAAGGCCTCGGCCACGAGGTACAAGAGATCGGGCCCCGCGAGCTCGGCTACGACGACGCGAGCCTGGCGCGAGACTTTCTTACGGTGTGGTTCGCAAACGCGGGCAGCCTGATGTCCGAGACCCGCAAGACCACCGGAGCCCGGGCGGAAGACTTCGAGCTCGACACCAGGATCATGGCCGCCGTGGGAAGGTCCACGAGCGCCGTGGAGTACGCCTCCACCCTGGGACGCTGGCACTCCTACGTCCGGGCGCTCGCCGACTTCCACTCCCGCTACGACCTCCTGCTTACCCCGACACTGGCCAGGCCGCCGCTGGAAATCGGAGCCCTCGACACCCCACCCGCCCTCCGGGCGGCGGCCCGCACGCTACTCTCGCTCGGAGGCGGCCCGCTCTTGCGCAGGGCCGGGATAATAGACAGAATCGCCTACGAGAACCTCGGCTGGGTGCCGTACACCCAGCTCGCCAACGTCACGGGCCGCCCGGCCGTCTCGCTCCCGACCTACCGCACGGCGGATAACCTGCCGCTCGGCGTACAGTTCGTCGCCCCGCTCGGCGGAGAACCTACTCTGCTACGCCTGGCCTCCCAGATAGAGCAGGCCCGTCCCTGGCCCGTGCAGGCTCCGGATCGCCCTAACGGGTGAAGTCCACCCCGCGTACGAGGCTCCCGCGCCACGGCCACAAGAGGATGGCTGCCTGCGAATCCGGGCGGCACGCGCACCACTCCGGGTGGGCCGGCATGGCGAGGGGCGTGCCGCTCGCTGCCATTCTCTCCGGAGGCCCGTGAGGCTGCGCCGGACTACATGAGACTACGCTGAACCGCTCGGCCGTACGTCGTGGATAATGAACCCGTCTTTGGGCAGCGAGGGCATGAAGCTCATGCTGATGCTAAAGTCCTGCACCCCGACCTGATAGCTCATGCTGCGGGTCAGGAGCTGCACCGCCCGCTGCATTAGCCCGATGGTGATCGGCTCTCCCGGACAGCGGTGGTCGTCCGCGTACTCGCCGGCTCCCTGGGGTATGAGCGTGTTCGGGTCAATCGTCTGGCCCCGGAAACGCCCGGGCCGGAACGCCTCGGGATGCTCCCAAAGCCGGGCGTCGTGGTTGGTGCCGTAGAGGTCCAGCAGCGTCCATTCGCCTTCGGCGAAGTCGTGGCCCCGCCAGCCAAAGCTCTCCCGGGCCCGGCCCCCGATCATCGGGAAGAACGGGTACAGCCTACGGACCTCGTTTACGAAGTGCCCGAGGTCCTCGTCGTTGCCGGCGGCGAAGGTCTCGTGCCACTCCGGGTGGCGCAGCAGGGCGAGCGCGGCGAACGCGATGAACCGGCTCACCGCCAGTATGGGCCGGAGGACGTTCAGGAGCTCGACTGCGGCGGTCTCCACACTAAGCGGTTCTCCATCCGGTCCCCGGTGGTCCACGAGCACGGCGAGGAAGCTGCCTCCGGGCGGACGGATGGAGCCTTCGCGAGCCCGGGTTACGACCCCTTGCGCCCAGCGTTCGCAGCGGTTGCGCAGCGAGCGGGCCCACCAGTTCGCCGGGCCGAAGCTGCCGGCGTTGTCCACCATCGCCGAGAGCTCCCGGGTGCGCAAAACCACGTCCCGCTCGCTCATCGGCACGCCGGCCCAGGCTGCCGAGGTGCGGGTCAGCAGCTCCTGCATCTCGTCGTGCAGGACGACGCGCCCCTTACGCTGCCAGCGCGGTATGGCGGCCAGCCACTCCCGCTCGAAGATCCCGTACAGGTCCATCGGGTCCTCGCCCTGGAGGGTGTGCAGGAACATCGCCTTGCGGTGCCGGTGGGCGTCGCCGTCGAGGGCCTGCACGCTCCCCTCGTCCTGCAGGAGGTGGACTATGGAGGTCGGGAACGCCCCCTGGCGGGTAAAGCGGTGGCCGCCGTAGAAAACGCGGGCGGCATCGGCCCCGTGGATGCACGTCACCGGCTTGAACAGGAGCCGGGCCCTGAAACCGTCGGTGCCGAGCTCGTCGCACCGGCGCGGGATGAACGTGTATCCCTCGCGGAGGAGATCCACCGAGCTTTCCGGGGTCTTTAGGGCTGGAAACACGCTACCTCCTCAAACCTCTTCGAGTTACTCAAGTCTCTCAAGATCTCCCATGCTGAACGCCGTGACGGGCCTTGGCGAACAGCTCCGCGGCGACCGCCCGGATGCTGTCTCCGACCACGGCTCCCTCTGCCGGGTCCCGCTTCGCCAGCGACTCGACCATCCCCTTCGCCTCGTCGAACGTGATGTGGGCTGGCAGTGGCGGGACGTTCGGGTCGGTCCGCACGTCGAGCAACACGGGCTTGTCTGCGGCGAAGGCGCTGTCCCACGCTCCGGCGACGTCCTCGGGGCTCTCGACTTTGATGCCTTCGAACCCGAGAAGCTTCGCATATTCGGCGTAGTTCATGTCTTCGAGGAGCTGGCTGGTGTCGTAGCGCGGGTCGCCGGCCTCGCGCATCTCCCACGAGACCTGGGTGAGGTCGTCGTTGTGCAGGATGAGCACGATGAAGCGGGGGTCGTCCCACTCCTTCCAGTGGCGCTTGACCGTCAGCATCTCGTTCATGCCGAGCATCTGAAAAGCGCCGTCGCCGATGGTGCAGATTACCGGACGATCGGGTAATGCGAACTTGGCCGATACCGCGTACGGCATCGAGGCCAGCATCGAGGCCATGCCGCCGGACATGTTGCCCATCATGTTCCTACCGAGCTTTATGTGGTGGCCGTACCAGTCGGCGGTCGAGCCCGCGTCGGCGGTTACTATGGCGCTCTCCGGCAGCCGCTCGTTCAGCGTGTGGAACACGTAGCGCGGGTTTATCGGGTCGGCTTTGACCATCGCCTCACGCTCTGTCACCTCGTTCCAGGACTCCATGCCCTCGATCACGCCGTTCTGCCAGCTCCGGTCGTCTTTTCTTTGCAGGTGCTCAGAGAGCGCGGCCAGGGTCGTCTTTGCGTCCCCGATGAGGCCGACCTCCATCGGGTAGCGAAGGCTCAGGTGACCCGGAGAAAGGTCTATCTGCACGCCGCGGGCCTGGCCGGTCTTTGGCAGAAACTCGGCGTAGGGGAAGTTCGAGCCGACCATCAGCAGCGTGTCGCAGTCCTCCATCATGTCGTAGCTCGGTTTCGAGCCGAGCAGCCCTAGCTGCTGGGTGTGGTAGGGCAGGTCCCCGGGCACCGCGCCCTTGCCGAGCAAGGCGGTGATAATCCCGGCCCCTAGCTTGTCCGCAACCTCGATCACCTCGTCTGTGGCGTCGAGCGCGCCCTGGCCGACGAGCATCGCGACCTTATCGCCGGCGTTTAGCACGTCCGCGGCCCGTTTTAGCTCTTCTTCTACCGGCACGAGCCTGTTGGAGATGTGGCTGACGCCGGTACGCGAGACCCAGTGCTCGCGGTCCGGCTCCGTCATCTCAAGATCCTGCACGTCGGCCGGCAGGATGACGACGGTCGGGCAGCGTTCGGCTTTTGCGATTCTGACGGCACTGTCGAGGACCATCTGGGCGTGCATCGGGGTCGTCACCGTCTGGACGAACCCGGCGACATCCTCGTACAGGCGTTCGAGGTTTATCTCCTGCTGGGCCTCGCTTCCTAGGGACACCCGGCCCTGCTGGCCGACTATCGCGACCACGGGCTGATTGTCGAGCTTCGCGTCGTAGAGGCCGTTTACGAGATGGACCGCGCCGGGGCCGGAGGTTGCAATGCACACTCCGGGCTCCCCGGTGAACTTGGCGTGGGCGGTCGCCATGAAGCTCGCTATCTCCTCGTGGGTCGGCCGGATGTAGCGGAAATCTTTATCGGCCCGCTCGGCCCGCTCCAGGGCCCCGTCAAAGCCCCCGATGCCGTCCCCGGGATAGCCGTAGAACCGGTGCAGATCCCACTCGATCATCCGGTCGATGATGAAGTCGCTCACGGTGCTCATGGCTCTCCTTCTTTTCTCCCGTTTTGGCAATCCGACCGGCTGCCTCGTGGCTGCTTTCCGGTCTCTCAACGGATCATTTCGTGGGCAGGTACACGCCAAACAGCGACCGGAAGAAGCTGCCGGAGAGCACGAGGATTATCGCCCCGACGATGACGGCTCCGGGTCCGGTGTTGATCACGGGTATCTCCGGGATGATCTCCTCCAGCCCGTACCACATCAACACTATCGCGAAGAACACCGCGCTGCCGTAGATCAGCCGGTGGTGGACCTGTATGTCGCGCCGGGCCTCCTCGGCCTCCGCCTCGATCTCGCCCAGCCTGCCGGAGCGCAGCCTCTGCTCCATCTCGTCCCCGACCTGCCGTACGAGCTCGTCTTCCGCTCTCGATTCCCCGGAGCCGGACCGGCTCTGGCGACCGTCGTCTCGCCCCGAGCTCGACCCAGAGCCCTGTTTGGGGCCTTGTTTGGAGCTCTGGCTGGAGTGCTCTCCGGCACCGGCCCGTATCCTGCTCTCCACCTCGTCGCTTATCTGCCGCGCGAGACGTCCGCTTGCCCCGCTATTCCGGCCCGGGGTGGCATTCCGGCCGGTGGTGTCCGTCTTGCGGCGTTGCTCCTCTCTATCCGCCAAGCGGCCTCCTTCAAGGTAACCTTCAAGAGCCTCTCAGGAGACTCTAGTTCGGCACCGGCCCGCTGACCTTCTGGCTCGTCTCGAGCTTCGTCTGGCCGTTGCTCTGCTCGGCCTCGAACTCCGCCGTCAGGCCGCCGCCTTTCTCGAAATCGAGCTCGATGTCGTCCGAGCTCTCGTCCCGACTGGAGACTCTCCAACCGTCCTTGGTGTCCACGTTATCCAGGGAGAGGGTCTCGCCTTCCGAGCTGAACTCGACCTCCGCGGCGTCGCCGACCCGGTAGCTGCCGGCGTCGGCGGGCCGGGTGTCGCGCTCGGTCGAGATCTCCGCCTGCCCGCCGTCTACCTCGACCTCGAACTTCCAGTCGGCGTCGCCGCGAGTGAAGTGGACCTCTAGCTCGTCGGCGCTCTGCTCGGCGACACGCTGATCCCAGCCGGAGCGCGGGCTTACGTCCTCTAGCTCCACGCCGCCGTCCGTACCGTCCGTAAAGCTGAACCGGACGGTCCCGGCGCCGTCCACCCTCCAGGTGCCGTCCCGTATCTCGTCCTGCGGCTGTCCGGCGAGGGTGGGAGCCGTGGTCTCGCCCATGCTAGTCGTCCCCATACTGGTCGTGCCCGCGCCGGTAGTCTCCATGCCGCCGGTCGTACCGCCCATGCTGGTAGATTCCATACCGCCGGTGGTCCCGTCCATGCTCGTCGTGCCGGCGCTCTCTGCGGGAGCGGGCCCCGTCTCCCCCCCGGAGCCTCCGGAGCCGGAGGTCTGGCCCTGCTCTCCACCGTTATCCGAGGAGCCACAGGAGGATATGACGAGCGCCAGCGCAACGAGAGCCACGGCCACAGTGGAGCGGCTCCACGAAGAGGCTAGCGAGGCTTTGAAAGGCAAGAACCTGGACAACATGCTCTCCCAACGATCCGAGTGATATTGATCTCGCCGTACCCGGCCGGCGATCCGGCTAAACTCGGGACCGCGATGCAGGATAGCCGGACACGCTCTGTTACGGGCATTATCTCCGGCCCGGCAGAAGGACGTCAACAGGTTATGAGGTTATGGCGGCGAGGGGCGATCCACCGGACTCCATGGGGTCACAGCCTCCACCCGAGAATCTACGGCATCGGATGTAAGAAGCGACCCCAGACTTTAAGCTCGCCCCGAGCCGGAGCCTCTACCGGATCTACTCTCACGGCATCGCCCGCGCTTCTCAGGACGCTGCAGAGCATCACAGAGCACCACAAAGCACCACAGAGATCGCGGCATGGCGTCGCCGCAGTACAGCCTGCTAAACGCCGGCTCTGCGCTGGACTTGGCGGGTGAGCGCCGGGCAAAGCCGTATCTGGAGCTCGGACGCGCGTGTACCCGGCCCGTGTACTTCGGCTACTGATCCTCGGCGCCAGATGGAACCCCGCGCCACGGGGCCGCCCGAAGATTCTCAAGCGGCCGGGCCCTTCAAGACGATGAACTACAGGATCTCCGGCACCCCCAAGGGTAGTGGAGACCGGGGCCGCGAGTAGTGCGAGCTTCTTGGCCTAGGTTCCCGGCCGAGGTTATTAGCTCCGGTTACTAGCCGAGGTCGGAGTCTTTTCCGGCGGCCTCTTCGAGGGCAGAGAGGGCGGAGGCCTGATCCATCCCGGTGCTCCTCAGGATGTCCACCGCCGCCGAGCGGATCTGGCCGACCAGCACGCTCGTCGCGAGGTCGTGGTGATCCTCGAAGGTCTTCGTGGCCCCGCGGGCGGCCGAGAGCGCGCTAGCCCGGGTCTCTTCCGGCCCCTCGGACCGTTCGAGGTAGGCCGCGAGCTGCCTCACCGCGGCCGAGAGGTCGAGCACGGCCTCCGGGATGGTCGCCGGTACGGGGTCTCCGCGCCGGATCACGTTCGCCGCCCCACGGGCCAGGACGCGGGTGTTGATCACGGCGAGCTCCATCCTGATGGACGCGCTGGCATAGAGGTCCAGACGCTTTAAAGCCCTCCGCCGGGTCGGGGAGAGCCTGGCGGTCTCGTGGCCGGCGGCCAGCCGCTCGTCGAAGCTCCGGACCCTGTCGTCCACGTCCCGGGCCTGATCCAGGGTGCGCTCGGCCTTTTCTCGGTCGCCGTCTCTTAGCCCGGCGGCTATCTTCTCGAGCACCGTGGAGAGCTCGTCGAAGACCTCCCGCGCCGCCCGCTGCACCAGACGCTCCGGGTTCACGGGCAAGAGGTAGTTGATGCCGACGGCCACGCCCCCGCCGACCAAGGCGTTTATGAAGCGGTCCGGGTTGAAACCCTCCTGGGGCGGGGTCAGAACCACCACCAGGATCGCGGAGATCGCCGCCTGGTTCACGAACAGGTTACGCTCGGTAAAGAGCACCGAGGTCGCCATCGCAAGCGCCACGACCGCCGCTATCTGCAAAGGCCCGACCCCGATTACGAGCACGATCGCGTCCGCCACCGCGAGCCCGATGGCGACCCCGACGGCCACCTCCAAGGCGCGCCGCCCGCGCTGCCCGACAGACAGGCCCAGGGATATAACGGCGGCTATCGGGGCGAAAAAAGCCTGCTCGTTACCCAGGATGAAGGTCGCCAGAAAGTAGGCCAGGCCGGCGGCGGCCGCCGTCTGCAGGATCGCCCATCCGTTACCCCTGAGACGCCATCCGAGCGCCGCCAGACGCTCACGAAGCTCGCCGGATACGCTAATCCCTCTAACCCTACTCACCCTGCTCTCTCCGCCGGCTCCCTTCCACGAGACACGCCCCGCCTCATCGGACGGTATCCACTATACAAGAGAGGCCCCGAGCGGGGCACCGGCCGGACAGGCAGCGAGCCCGGTCGGCGATGAACGTCAACGGGCCGGGCTTGGCCGTGTCCTACGGGGCCCGACAGAGTCCCCGGGCCCTCCGCAGGCCGGAAGGAGGTGAACGGGAACAGCGGATAGCCACCCTCTCTGCTTCAGTCACCCTTACCGGGGGCCGCCCTCCGGGCACTCCAGAACCCGTGACCCCGGAACGTAAACGCGTTACTTGCCGGAGGCCTCGGCAGAGCCCCCTCGGCCAGGGGAGCGCGCTGGTTACCGCAGCCCGGGCAGGCCGGCTCCGGAAGCCCTTGCGGACGCGGGGCTATCCCCCCTGGAAGAACAACCAGACGGCGGCCAGCAGCCCGTAGGATATGATCCCCACCCTGAGCGTCCGGTCTCTTACTCTCTGGGCCAGCCTGGCCCCCGTCTGGCCGCCGACGAGCGAGGCGAGGCCCAGGATCGCCACCGCCTGCCAGGCCACCGGGGTCAGCAGCGCGAAACTGACGGCGGAGGCCGTACCGATCACGAGCTGCAGGATGGCTTTGAGAGCATTGAGCCGCTGCAGCGTATCTTCGAGGGTCAGCCCGAGCGCCGCCAGCACGGCCACGCCGAGCGCGGCGCTAAAGTAGCCGCCGTAGACCGAAGCCGCGGCCTGCCCCAGATACGCGCCGAGCCGGAGGTTCTTCCCCGCGCCCGAGCCTCCGGCCCTAAGACGAGATACCAGCGGCTGTACAGCCAGAAGCGCGCAGGCCGCCAGTACCAGAAAGGGCACGATGCGCGTGAAGGCGCTCTGCGAGCTAACGCGTACGAGCAGCACGCCGACGAAGCCCCCGGCGGCGCAAACCGGGGCGAGCAACAACACTCTCCTGGCCTGCCCCCCGAGCCCCTTGCGATAGCCT